>DATGFI010000596.1:0-3838 GCA_035309205.1 Planctomycetota bacterium
AGAATCTATTCCCTCCGGGGCCAGACGTGCAGAGGTTGGCATCGACTCTCAACCTCTCCGCTATGACAAAACTATGACGCCTTACTGCACAAGGTCCGCCTATATGCACTCGAAACCGCTATAGTCACAGCGTATCGCACCCATTCGCGCTTTCTAATCAGCGGGTCGTGGGTTTGAGTCCCAAGCGCCGCATTTTTTGATACCCGCCGACGAAACTCTGCCCGGGTGAGCAACCCTTGTAACCTCGGCTTGCCGAACGCGACTAGCAAACCGCCGGGTGGCGACAGGACCACTGTCTGTCGCCTCTGCTCGGAAAGCTCCGATCATCTGCGGGCCCAAGTCCGGCACTTGTACCCCAAGGACTTGCGAAGGGGTGGCCACCCACTGGGTCATGTCCGGTGAACGGTTATGTCACGTCCGACCAACGAAACGGTCGAAAGGAGGTCAAAAGCAGTTCTCTCCCCGTTGCGGTGGCGGCCGAAAATCTATCGGAACCCCCTGACGGTGAATAGGATACGGCTTTTTGGAAATGGTCGGGGCGACAGGATTTGAACCTGCGACCTCCTGGTCCCGAACCAGGCGCTCTAGCCAGGCTGAGCCACGCCCCGATGCAGATTGATCTGGCGAACTACCGGTCTGTCAGAAGTTTCTTATAACGTTTCTCGTTGCGGAGCCCGTCAAGGTCGGTGTCCTTCCGCAGATGGTCAAAATCGGCGTAGCCGGACTTCACGGAAAGCTCCAGCCAGTCCATGGCCTCTTCCTTCTGGCCCGAGAGCGCGTAACCGCATGCGGCATTGTAAGCGGAGATCGCGCCCATTTTCGACTTGGGGAAATTGTAATAGATCCGCTTGAAGAGCTTGATCGCCTCGCGATAATTCTTGTCCTTGTCGTGCAGCTCCAGGGCGTTGTCGAACATCTCCTGGGCTTCTTCGCCGTCGTGGGGGCCGTTTTTCCTCGCCTCCTCGATTAGCGGCTCGTCGGCAGCCAGGCGTTTCGCCTTCGCCACCTCGGTCGCGAGCGTTTCCTTCTGCTCCTCGAGCTGGCGCATCTTCCGCTCCAGTTCCTTGACCTTCGCGTCGCCTTCGGCCGGCGCGGGTGTCGAAGGGGTCCGGGGCCCGTCCTTGGCCAGCTCTTCGTCGATGATCTTCTCGATGCGCTTGAGGAGGGCCGAGCGGTCCGCGACCAGCTTCGCGCGCACTTTTTCGAGGACGCGGGCTTTGAGCTCCGCGGAATCCTGGTCCTGGGCGTGGACGGACGGGGAGATTCCCAGAATCAAAAGCGCGGCGAGGTACTTCGACATACGGAGCTCCTCTAGGGACGCTTGCGATTGTAGCGGCGGCCTGGGAGGCGGGTCAAGACATACCTTGGAAAGCGGCGCGGTGCTCGAATTTTATCCCTTCAGGTCAGGCGGACGCCTGCCGATACAGATTATGGCGTCAGGGGACGTCAAGCTCCGGGGGACGTGGCAGTCCTGAAGTGTCGAGGGGTTGTGTAAAGGGAGACATCCTATGGACATCGGGAAAACCGATGGAGTCGGCGGGCCCGGCCGGATCGATGGGCCAAGCAGAATCACGCGCATCAAGATGTCCGCCGCCGCGGCCGCATCCGCCGCGTCGAAGGCCGACAAGCTCGCCCTGTCCGAGAAGGCGTCGATGGTGTCGAAGGCCATGAGCCTTCCCTCGACGCGGACCCAGCAGATGGCCGAGATCAAGAAGCTGATCGAGTCAGGCCGCTTTGAGACCGACGCGCGTCTCGAAGGCGCCCTCCAGAAATTCTTCATCGAGAACGGGGACCTCTAGAAAAGCGCCCGCAGGCCAAGACCTCCCAATCCTTTTTCGGGATTTGCGGGCGTCCGACCTCGGTGTCATTTGTGGGCATCGTTCTGCCACTCTGACATTACCCTTGACCTGCCCCCGGCGGGCCGCTACTAATAGCCCGGCTTTCAAGGGGTTATAGCGGCCAGGCAGGGGATCGTGTGGCACGGACTTTGCACTCCCCCCCTCCAGCTCATATTGTCGGAGACTATCCATGCCCAAGCAGATCCTTTTCGAACAGGCGGCCCGGGAGGCCCTTCGCAAGGGTGTCCAGAAGGTCGCCGATGCCGTCCGTCCCACCCTGGGACCGCGCGGGCGCACCGTGGTCATCGATAAATCCTGGGGCGCGCCGACCATTACCAAAGACGGGGTCTCCGTCTGCGAAGAGGTCGAGCTGAGCGATCCGTATGAGAACATGGCCGCCAAGATGATCAAAGAGGCGGCGTCCAAGACCAGCGACCAGGCCGGCGACGGGACGACGACCTCCGCGGTCCTTGCCGAGGCGATCTTCCTTGAAGGCATCCGCATCGTGACCTCGGGCGGCAATCCGATCGCGCTTTCCCGGGGAATCAAGCGGGGCGCCGACGCCGTCTGCGAGGCGCTCAAGAAGGCCGCCGAGCCCCTGGACGTGAAGGACGAAAAGGTCCTTCGCCAGATCGGTACCCTGGCCGCCGGCAACGACGGCGCCGTCGGCGAGATGCTGGCGCAGGCGTTCTCCAAGGTCGGCAAGGAGGGCGCGATCTCCGTGGAGGAAGGAAAGAGCATCCAGACCGAGATTAAGATCGTCGAGGGCATGCAGTTCGACCGGGGGTTCATCTCCCCGCATTTCGTGACAAATCCCGCGTCGGTCGAGTGCGTCCTGGAGAACCCTTTCATCCTGCTCTATGAGGAGAAGCTCTCCCCGGCGTCCCAGCTCGTGCCGCTCCTGGAGAAGGTCGCGGCGGAGAAGCGGCCGCTCCTGGTGATCGCCGAGGACGTCGAAGGCGAGGCTCTCGCCACCCTCGTGGTCAACAAGCTCCGCGGCGTCTTCCAGGCCTGCGCCGTGAAGGCGCCCGGCTACGGCGACCGCCGTAAGGCCATGCTGGAGGATATCGGCATTCTCACCGGCGCCCGGCCCGTCTTCAAGGACCTGGGCATCGAACTGCCGAAGGCGGACCTCTCCATTTTCGGTCGCGCCAAGAAGGTGATCGTCGACGCCGATTACTGCACGATCCTCGGCGGCGCCGGCGAGAAGAAGGCGGTCGAAACTCGGTGCGAGCAGATCCGCAAGGAGCTGGAGAACAGCGATTCCGATTACGACAAGGAGAAGCTCACGGAGCGCCTGTCCCGGTTGTCCGGGGGGGTGGCGGTCATCAACGTGGGGGCCGCGACGGAGACCGAGCTTAAGGAACGCAAGAAGCGCGTCGAAGATGCGCTGCATTCGGTCCGAGCCGCCCTGGAGGAGGGCGTGGTGCCCGGCGGCGGCGTGGCGCTGCTGCGCGCGGCCAAGGCCCTGGACTCGGTCAAGGCAGAGGGCGACGAGAAGATCGGCGTCGATCTGGTCCGCAAGGCGGTTGAGAAGCCTCTGCGGGTGATCGCCGGAAACGCCGGCTACGATCCGTCGCTCGCGGTCCGAAAGGTCCTGTCGGGCAAGGACGCCTTCGGCTTCGACGCGGAATCCGGCGAGTTCACCGACCTGAAGAAGGCGGGGATTCTGGACCCGGTGAAGGTCACGCGACACGCGCTCCAGAACGCCGCGAGCGTTTCGGCGCTCCTGCTCACCACCGAAGCCATGATTAGCGACATTCCCGAGCCGGCGGTAATCCCGGCCGGCGCGGGCGAGGAAGGCTATCCCCCGATGGGGTAGTCGGAGAACCTGACGAAAACCTGAAACTAGACGGAGGAATTCAGATGAAGCTCAAACCCCTTAGCGACCATGTCGTCATCAAACCGCTCGAGGCCGAGGAGAAGACGGCGGGCGGCATTCTGCTCCCCGATACCGCCAAGGAGAAGTCTACCCGCGGCGAGGTGCTGGCCGTCGGCAG
>DATGFI010000597.1:0-5638 GCA_035309205.1 Planctomycetota bacterium
CTTCCGGGCCTCACGGGTCAGGTTGTAGATCTTGTTCCGGGCGATCCTCATGGCCCACGCCTGGAAGTTCGTTCCGGGAGTGAAGTCCGCCCACTGGTCACAGACCACGACCGCGAGTTCCTGCATCACCTCTTCGGCGAAGGCAAAATCCCGGACGAGCGAGAGGATGAGCGAGAACAGGCCCGACCGGTGTCGGACGAACTCGCGCAGGACCAAGTCCCGACTCGCTTCCACGTCCATGAACGCTCCTCCTTAGATCATTCCGCGGGGACCAGAACCTAACATGAAATCAGACGGAATCACCGATTTCCGGGGATGCTCAAGTGCGGCAAGAGCCCGACCTGGATCTTCCGCGGGTACCACTCCACGGAACCCGGCGATCTCTTCATCGTCTCGCGCGGCGATCGCACGATCACGCATGCGGACTACGACGGGAGGATCCGAAGCGTGCTCTGCGACCGCCGAATGGTAGATCTGGTCACCTGCTTCGTCTCTCTCGATCAGACGGGGTTCGGCGGCTCGGGGCCGGGCAAGGCCGTCTACGCCTGGGTGCCGACGGTCATGAATGGCGGTGGACGCCAGGCTCTCGACTACGCCGTCGACGACGGCAGAACCTCCAACGGCGAGCAGCTCCCGCTCCGCGACGAGACGCATGACGGCCCATTGCATGCTCCGGGTCTCGATTCCCTTGCCGAAATGCCCGTTCATGTTTACGGCCGAAGTCATTTGACGGGGTCGCGCAGAGCATGGTCGCCGTCTCGGGAGGTGACATTTTGGCCTAGTTCCTGGCCCAGTTCCTCAGCCGTTCGGCGCGGTTTTTCTGGGTTCGGCGGAGTTCTGGATACGAAAGCCGGAATCGGGTTTATGCGGTTCTGGAGATGGTTCTGAGTGCTTTTTCGTAGTCCCAAATTCCCATGAAGTACCTCTCTCGACGGCTTTCGCAAAGCGAGGGTTTAGGGTTCAAATCCCTTTCTCGGCTCCATCTTTCTTCAGGCTGACCCGATGATCCCCTCATCCCCGTGCTTCATAGTGCGGAGTGCGATGGCGGAGTAGGACTCAAGGAGATCCTAGCTTTTGACTATCCCTTCTTCTCCTGAGCCATAGGAGGACCACCGTATAGAGAGTTACGAGCAGGGTGGCGAGGGCGATCAACTGAGCAACGCGCCAGGCGGCGTGATCCGTTGCTCGAAGGCCTTCGCGCCCCATGGTTTTCGCAGCCGAGTGCACCGCGGCTTCCATTCGGCGCAGACTAGCCTCCGATTCCGTGAATTCGCGCACTTCGTGGAGAAGGGTGGAGGCTTCCCGGATCGTCTGGGAGAACTGGGCGCTGGCAACCATATAGTCCTTAATGTCACACGACTCGGGCGCCCCTTGCGCGTCCCGTTCCGCCGGCGGCGAAGGACGTTTGGACTTTGACCCCGACCGGAGCTCGGCGAAGGCTGCAACTGCCTCGCGGGCGGCCTGGGCAAGATCCTTGCCTTCGGCCAGGAGCTGATGAATCTCGCGGAGCTTGGAATCGCCGCCCTCACCGTCATCCTCTGGGGCCGACGCCAGGATCTCCTCCACCCGACTGAGGGCGGCCGAAGCCGAATCTAGCGTCCGGGAAACTCGCTCCACCACCGTTCGCACTTCCGGAGCGGAGAGAGAATTCTCCAGCGCCTCCTCGGTCTGCCAGTTCATAAGCCGGGGTAGCCGTTTTAGAAAATAGAATACCCGCTGCCCAAACAGGCGGGCTTGGCCGATCGAATCGGTGACTGATCCGCTCGCCGGGGAGAGGGCTCCGGCGATTCCGTCGATGAAATGCGCTGCCTCTTCGCCCGCCACGATATCGAACCGGATGTCGGAGATCCACTGAAGTCCTGGGTTGGCTCGCCGCCACTGACGGATCGTTTGCTGAAGGGCGACGATCTGCACGGGCTTCATCGCCCGGGTGCAAAGTCCCCAGAGCTCCCGGTCGGCGGTTACGAGAGCTTCCGAAAGTCGACGGGCCGGCTCCGGTCCGAATAGCCGCAGGCCTTGCCCTTCATCGACCCATACGATCTTTTGGAGTCCGACCCCGACGGCCAGATCAACCAGTTGCTTCACAGGATCCGGGCCCGTAGCGGCGTCGAAAGCGGACGTTGCGCCGCTCAATTTCAATCGATGCGCGTCGCGCCGCTTGCGGTCCGATGAGGCATCTTTCTTGATCTCGTCACAGGCGTTTGCCAGGAGAAGGACGTAGCGGTCGGCAAAGCTCTTGGTGATCTGATCGAGTTCGTCGACGGTGATCGGTCTGCCGGAATTGCCTCCGGGCGCAGTACGCTGGCCTACGTCTTCCCCTCCGGGCAGCGCACATGCCCCAAGAAGGCAAGAGAGCAGACCCCCTAGCAAGGAGAAAAGGAATCGATAGCTGCCCTTCATTGCGTTCATGCCATAGACGGCGCGGAATTGCGTCGTCCTGTATGCAAGCTCGCCGTGTACTCCGCAGCGCAACCCTTCAAATGACTTCCTTCTAAGAAGAGATCGCGTTCGGAGCAGCGTTATGGTGTCTGTCGCATCTAGATCCACACCCGCCCAGCGCTGGAATTCGGCTTGTAGACTCCGAAGGAGGGGGAATTCAGCGCGATGGTCCTAGCGACGCAGGACCTGCGTTCGAGACCATCGCCGACCCCTTCCGGCCTCGCGGCATGGATTGCCCCACCAAGGGGATGAACCGGTTCTCGCGAAACCCGCATCCTTCTCCAGGCCAAGCAGACGGTATTTGACTTATATTCGCAACCCTCTTGGAAAGGGGGTGCCATAATCACGACCAAAGGCTCAGTTGTGCAAGTCGGGTATTGTGGCGTGGTCGCCCTGGGTGGACGGGGTCTTTCTGTTGTTTTGGAGCGTGTTTGCTGAGAATAGTCATTAACCTCGAAGAACCTCCCAGGAATGTCTCCTGATCGGACGAGAGGCCTCCCTTCGAGGTTTCGAGTTCTGAATTCCTGCCGGCTCTCTCTTGCGGAAACGAATCGTTCAAGAATTCCGGGAGAGATATGGTCCCTGCCCCGGCCTCCTATCCTGCGTCATCGGAGAACCATGTCCTAGCCCTTGTCGTCGAGCGTAACCCGATCGTTCAACGGCTGGAGAAGTACTTTCTCGAACAAGCCGGATACCAAGTCGAGTTCGCGACGGATGGGGTATCCGCTCTTGCCCGTGCGAAGGACCTTCGCCCCGCCATCCTGGTCACCGAAATCCTGGTACCCCGAATCGACGGCCTGACGCTCTGTCGACAACTGAAATCTCAAACGGAAACCAAGGACATTCTTGTTCTCGTATTCACCCATCTCGAAGCCGAGGAGCGGGCGCGGGAGGCCGGCGCGGACGCCTTCCTCCAGAAACCCCTGGGTGAAACCCGCATGCTGAAAACGTTGGAGGCGTTGGTCCGGCGGCACCAAGAACTGCTTCGAGAGAAACCATGAACAGAAAAAGACTTTCCACCGGTACCGAAGGACTGGACCAGGTCCTCGGCGGAGGATACCTCGAGAACTCCCTCAACGTCATCATGGGTGCGCCCGGGACCGGCAAGACCATCCTTGCGGAGCAGCTGGTGTTTGCCCAGGCCACCAGGGAGCGGCCCGCTCTTTATCTCACGACCTATTCCGAGCCGCTCGAGAAACTCATCCTGAATACCCAAGCATACCCCTTCTTCGACGTGAGCAAGATTGGAGTCGAGGTTCTCTATGAGGATCTTGCCGTCGGCATCCGGGAGAAGGGCTACTCCGCCCTTCCGGACCTCATCATGGGATTCCTGTCTCAGCGGCATCCGCGAGTCCTCGTGATCGACTCCTACAAGGCCCTCTGCGAGCTTGCTGAGTCACCTGAAGAGAGTCGGACGGTCCTTTTTGAACTGGCCACGCTTCTGGCGAGCTATGACTGCGCCGCATTTCTTATCGGAGAGTATTCGTCCGGGACCCTCACGGAACTCCCGGCCTTTGCGATCGCCGATTCCATCCTCTCCCTCCAAAAGCACGCGTCCGGCGGAAACGACCAGCGATTCCTTTGCGTCGAGAAACTGCGGGGCTCCGACTCGTTGCCCGGACTTCACGCATTCTCAATCACGTCCAATGGGCTCGAAGTATTTCCGAGACTCCTCAGCCCTCAGTCCTTCACTCCTTATAAGGACACATCGGTAGAGCGCATCACGTCCGGAGTGGACGGGCTCGATTCGCTGATCGAGACGGGATTCTGGCAAGGCAGCACGACCCTGGTCGCAGGACCAACAGGTTCGGGCAAGAGCATGCTGTCCCTCCAGTTCCTTCACAAGGGCGCTCAGTCCGGCGAACCCGCCCTCTATGTCGGCTTCCAGGAGAATCCAGTACAGCTCTCCCGAATCACCAAAGGCTTCGGATGGGAACTGGAGAAGCTTAAAGAAAAAGATCTCTTCGAAATCATGTACCGATCTCCCGTCGAAATGCAACTCGACGAGGTGGCGACCCGGATCTTCGAGCGGGTCAAGCAAGGCAAGGTGAAGCGCATCGTCATCGATGCGCTGGGCGACCTCAGGCGCCGAAGCACTGATTTCAACCGCTTTTCGGATTACATCTATTCGCTCACCCAATGGTTCGCGCTAAAGCAGGTGACCTGCGTCATGACCTACGAAGTGAAGGATCTTTTCGAATTCCACTCGGTCACAGGGGAGGAGATCTCCAACATGGCCGACAACGTCCTTCTGCTCCGCTTTACGCCCGAAGCTGAAATGGCCCGAACCCTCCGGGTGGTCAAGACGCGAGGGAGCGCCCACGACCAGAGGGAGCATGTTCTGAAGCTTTCCCGAAAGGGTGTTGCCGTGGGCGAGCCCTGGAAGGGCTCATACCAGATCCGAAGCTAATTAGGTGAATGGCGATGAAAAGTCTCGTCACGGAAGATCATACCCTTATGAAGCGTTTCGCGGCGATCAATCGCACGATCACCGCTTCGCTCGACGTCGAAGAGGCTCTCGGTCTGATCGCCCGGAACGGCTGCGACCTCGTAGGGGCAGTTTCCTGCCTGGTGCTCCTTCAGGACTGTGACGAGTGTTTGCGCATTCGTGCGGCACAGGGCATTCCTCCCTCGCTCATGGCGGGATTCAGCGGGCCGATGGAGGAATCCATCCTCGACGATCTTCGCCATTTTCTAAAGATCTCGGATGCCTGGAGCCTTTCCGCAGCTCCGATCATGATGGATCGGATCGTACAGGGCATCCTCATCGTAGTCCGGGACGCCCCCCTAGACTCCGAAGAATCCTGGCTGCTGTCGGCGCTGGCGGACCAGGCGGCCATTACCCTGGGGAACGCCCGTCTTCATGAGCAGGTTCTCTCGCGCGAAGCGCGTCTCCAGGAGGAGGGGGAGCGCTCGCGGAAGTTCGTGCTTGAACTGGAGACGCTGATCAAGACGCTGGCTCATGACCTCCGGTCGCCGCTTCGCTCCATGATGGGCTGCAGCGAGCTCCTGATCCATGAATACAGCGAACAATTCACCGCAGGCAAGGGCCGGGAATACATGGCCCGCATCGCCTCGGGTGCCCGAAAGATGGACGACTTGATCAAGGACCTGCTGACCTACAGCAATCTCGCGGGAGGGGAACTTCTTCTGGAGCCCGTTGATCTCGAGGCTGCCGTCTCCAAGGCGCTGGCGGAGC
>DATGFI010000598.1:0-2120 GCA_035309205.1 Planctomycetota bacterium
TTCGTCGCGCCCGTACGCCGACCCCATTTCGAAGTCCCCTGCCGGGATGAGGACCATGTCGACCCCGCCCGACGTTTTGAGGAGGGGCAACGCCTGAGAGGTCGGCCCGCCTTCCTCCGCCGGATTGCAGGCCGCCAGCGCAAGAAGTGCGCCGAATGCCAGGCCGTGTCTCATTTCACGAACATCCAATCCGGCTCTTTGCAGGATTTGCCGTCGTTGGTGACCTGGACAAACGTGTTCTTCTTGGAGACGTCGGCCACGGCCGTGTTCCAGCCGGGCGCCTCGACCCCGGGAAACTCGGGCAGCAGGCCCCTCAGATTCTTGCCCTGGTGCTTCGGGCCGTAGCTGAAGGCCACGTATTTTCCATCGGGCGACCAATCGACGTGATAGGTCTCCATCGGGTCCTTGCTCTCGACAACGTTGTGCACGTTCGTGGCCCTGGGCGGATTCGACGAAAAGTCGAGGTCCGCCACGCCGATCGCATAGTCGCCGTGGCCCCACGCGACCTGCCTGCCGTCTGGACTGAGGTCCGGCCGGCATCCGCCCAAGTTGAGATCGAAGACGCCGTCGCCCTCGGCCTCAAGGGCCAGGATTCCATGCTTGAAGCCCATGCCGCCGTGCACGGTGGCGACGAACCATTTTCCGTCCGGGGTCCAGTTGAGCGTGTACAGGTGCTCGATCTTCTTGTTGGGGTGCTGGCGGATCTGACCGCTGGCCAAGTCGTAGATGAAGATGCCCCGGGTCGCGAAGTCCGAATAGCTGAACTTATCGAACTCGCCATGCAGGAACGCGATTTTCGTCCCGTCCGCGCTCCAGCAGGGCTCGCGCGAATTGTCGGCGACCTTCGTGCGCTTGCCTCCGTCGGCGTCCATGAGGTAGAGGTTTCGGACCTTCTCCTCGCCCTTGCCCTCGTCGGCGCAGAAGCAGATCTTCGTTCCGTCAGGCGACACTTTGGGATAGAGCTCGTCGATGTCGGGCGTCTTCGTCAGATTGACCGGATTGGACCCGTCGGCATTCATCACCCAGAGGTCCCAGTTCCCGTCCCGGTTGCTCTCGATCACGATCTTGTGGCGCACCGCCTTCAATTCCCGAAGAAGCTCCTCGGGGGATCCCTGGGGTCCAAGCGCCGCGGGCACGGGTTCGGGCGAGGGAAGAAGGATGAAGTAGAGCGCGACGACCAAGAGCAATGCGGCCGCGATCGACAGGGCGTCCCTCCGTAAGGAGGGCCAGCGCCGATCGGCCAGCTTTCCGGTCTGGATGCGCCTCCAGAGGGCTTCGGGAGCCCGCGCAGGGCGCAGTTCCGCCAGGCTGTCTTCAAGGTTCGTCATGGTCGAGATCTCCCAACTTCTCCCGGAGCGCGGCCAAACCGCGATAGTACCGATGTTCGAAGGTCTTCTCGCTGATCCCGGCGATCACTGCCGCCTCGGGAATTGAGAAGTCGCCCCAGATCTTGAGGACGACCGCCTCACGCTCTTCCGCGGAGATCCGAAGCAGCACCTTTTCCACCTGGCGGCCGCGCTCGGCGAGTTCCGCGCTGGTGCGCGGATCCAGGGCAACCTCGTCGAAAAGAGGGGAAACGGCGCGGGTGGCCAGGCGACGCGACCGGATGACATTCAGCGCTTCATTCCGCACTGCCCGGAAGAGATACCCGGCCTCCGAATCAAGGCCCTCGGAAGGCGACGCCATGAGCCGGACGAACACGTTCTGGAGGACGTCCTCGGCCGCGCCGCGGTCCGAAAGGACCGTCGTTGCATAGAGAAGGAGCCGGTCGGCATGGCGGCGCCACAGCTGCTCGATGAGAACCGAGTCCATGAGGAGGGTCTGCTCCATTGCCTGAATGACACTTCAAGGGGGCAAACCTCCCCGGGATTCTAACGCTTTTCGCCTTCCCGGGGGATGCGGGACGTGCCCCCCCAAGGTTCCGGAGTCTCCCTCCGCAGGGCGATCCGCGAGGGGGGAAGCCGAAGGCCTATTTGAGAATGCCCATCGCCATCAGCTCCAGTTCCTGGCGGTTCGTGATGACTTCCGCCAGCTGCTTCTGAAGCCCGCCGAGCTCCTTCTCGCGCTTCCGGCGGTCTTCCTGCGCTTCCTTGATCCGGTCCTCGACGGCGGTATCGCTC
>DATGFI010000599.1:0-5684 GCA_035309205.1 Planctomycetota bacterium
GCAGGGTCGCGCCGGGATCCTTGTTCGGTTCCTTGCCGAAGCCGATGTGGGTGTCGCTGATCTGGACGAAGCTGAAGTCAGCCGCGGGACGGGGGTCGGCTCCGCCGTCCTGACCGAAGGCGCGGGAAGACAGGAGACCTCCCGAGACGGTCCAGACGAGGCCCGTGCCCGCCCAGGCGGCGCACTGGAGGAATCCGCGGCGGTCCACGCCGTCTTTTGTCGCTTGGCGTTCCGGTTGCATGAACAATCTCCTAAGGGGAATCGGTTATGGGACCACGATGACGCCGGTCATATGGGGATGCAGCTTGCAGAAGTAGGGGAAGGAGCCCCGCTCGCGGAAAGTGAAGGAGTAGGACTCCGCCGTGTCGAGGGCGCCCGAATCGAAGAGCTTGGGCTTCTCGGCGCTGGTCGCCGAATGAGGTTCGTCGTCCCGGTTCGTCCAGGTGACGGTGGTCCCGGGTGCCACGGTCAAAGAGGAAGGCTCAAACTTGAAATCCAGGATGATGACCCGCACTTCGGTCGCGGGGGCAGACGGAACTGGAGAGAGCATTTCCGCGGGCCCTGCGGGGCCCGCGGCGCGGGCCCGGTCCGTCGTTCCCGCGGAGGGTGCCGGGGAGCAGGCGGGGCATCCATGATCGCAGGAGCACTGGAATCCCAGGATGCTCGCAAAAAGGAAGCCCAGGACGAGGGGCCTTCGAAAAGGCAGGGTCCTACGGGACTCCTTCTTTTTCAATGGGCGGGAGGATCCGGCGCTTGGGCCCGGGAGGGATTCCTGCCTCGGGTCTTCCGGATGTCCTGCGCTCGGTCCGCGTCGCATCGTTGGGCCATCCATTCCTCGTAGCAACACCGAAGTCTCGAGGACTTCCTGAAGGAATCGACTCCGGATCCGGAATTGACGCGAGGCGAGCGGGTCCCCATGAGAAGATCAGGCCGCCCTGGCTCGGGACGGATTCCAAGGGGATCGGAAGCGGAGGGCGGGAACGGGAGCCGGCCTACTTGGCGTGGGCCAGCACGAAGAGGGAGTCGGGCATGTCCTCGTTGAACTCGTACTCCTGAAAGGTCTCGGTGACCGTGCCGATCGCTTTCGAGGTCAGGACCCGTCGAAGCACTTTATAGGAACGCGGATCGTACCAAAGGGTGACCGAGACCGGTCCCGCGGAGTACGAAAGGACGCGGGCACCGGCGCTGTCCGGACCTGCCTGGAGATTCCGGATCTGTTCCGGACTTCCCAAGTCGACGACCTCGGGCCACGAGAAGAGGGTTCCCGCGCGGAGAAACCATTCGGCGAGGCGGGGAGCGATCCGGGCTGCCTTGGCGTCCTCGGTGCTCACGCTCAAGCCCCGCTGCAGGAGACAGCGCTGGATCCGGACTCCGTCGGAAACCAGGCGGGCCTCCGTCGCCGGAACGCCTCGGGCGTCCCGGGAGTCCCATTCCTGGACGGACAAGTTCAGCTTGTTGCCCTGTTTCAGGAAGACCGCTCCCGTCTTCAGCACCGGCGCTCCGAGGGAGGGGGGAGGAAGCAGGGGATCGGGTTCGAGGGTGAACTTGATGCAGGCCGTCTCCGAGCTTTCGAGGGCCGCCCGGATCCGGCGGAGGGCCTCCTGGGGCGGAAGGGAGTCCGGATCCCGCAGGGGCATCGTCACGAGCGCGAGGAGGAGGGCGAAGAGGAGCGCCGCAGCGGCGGCGCCGCCCCACGCCCAGCGGGCCCGACCGCCCGGCCGCCGGCCGGGCAAGGTTCCTTTCTGGACACGATCCCAGAACCCCTCGGGTGGAGGGGCTGGGCGGAAGTTCCGCAGGACGTCTTCGATGTTACTCATGGGCTTGGCCCAGTTTATCCTTGAGGACCGACAGGCCCTTGTAATAGCGGTACTCGAAGGTCTTCTCGGAGACGCCGGAAATCTCCGCGCCGTGGGCGAACGACACGTCGCCCCAGATCTTCAGCACCACCGCCTCCCGTTCGTCCTGTCCGAGCTCCAGCAATACCGCTTCGATCCGCCGACCCAGCTCCCCCAGTTCGGCGATGGCTCGGGGATCCTGGGAATCCGGCTCCAGGAGGGAGGAGTATGCGCGGCGGGCGCGGGATCGGGCCCGGAGCTCGTTGAGCGCCGCATTCCGGACCGCCCGGAACAAGTAGGTCGCCTCGGCATCGGCCGGCGGAAGGACGCCCGAAGAGAGGAGGCGGACGAAGAGGGTCTGAAG
Source organism: Planctomycetota bacterium (assembly GCA_035309205.1). GTDB lineage: Bacteria > Planctomycetota > MHYJ01 > MHYJ01 > JACPRB01 > JACQFK01. Next base: position 2,200 of record DATGFI010000599.1, read on the forward strand.
AACATCCTCCGCCAAGGACCGGTCCTTGACGAGGGCGGCGGCGTAGAGAATGAGTCGCGCGCCGAAGCGGCGCCAAAGGCTCTCGAGAGTCCGCGATTCCACGATCGCCATCAGCTCCATTCGACCCGGTAACACCGGACAGCCCCCCCGTTCCTCAAGAAATCCTCCTCGATCGCGGTATTTTTCCGGGGTATTGCTCGACCCGACGTGGGTCCCCCGCGAGCCGTCTTAAGGGAAGCGCTCAACGTGGGGATGGGAATCCCAAAATTGGGCTCCGAAAGGGAACGCGGAAGGGAAGGGGATTGGTGATTCGTGAAATCGGCTCGACCTGCCGCGCGCACGTTTCTCGGCAGCCGGATCCAGGACCGGCGCTCACTTCGGCGGCAGGGATTTCAGGAGGGTTTCGGCTTCCTCTCGAACCTCCCGGGTCTCGACCTCGCGCCCGGGCCGGGCCTTGGCGGAGATCACTTTCTCCAATTCCTGGCGGGCGCGGTCGGTCTGGTGGTCGGCGGCATAAGTCTGGCCGAGCCACAGATGCGTCCGTAGCGCCTCCGGGGCGGCTTCGAGAGACTTCGCGTACCAGCGGATCGCCTCGGATCGGGAGCCCAGGAAGGGCCAACCGGGAGTCTCCTGGTAGACCCGTCCCAGCATGCGGGCGGGACCTCCTTCGTCGAACTTCGGCCCCAGTCGCTGGCCTTCGCGGAGCTCAGGAATCGCCTGTTTGAGCCGGCTGTAGGACTGTTCGATATCGGCCGACTCCAGGAGCAGGCAGCCCAGCCAATAGTGGCCTTCCGGCTGCGCGGGGGCGAGGCGGACGGCCTCCCGCGCCTCCTTGAGGCCGGTCTCGCACTCCAGCTTGCGCCGGATCTGGTCCTCCTTCTTCGTGGGATTGAGGCCATCGAGCGTCCGGTAGTGCGCCTCGGCCAGGAGGGCCTCCACCTCGGCGGCCTCGGGCCCGCGCTCCTTGCGCCACTGGAGGAGGGCGATCGCCCGTGCGAGGTTCCCGGGAGTTTCGCGCTGCTCGATCTGGTGGCGGGCGGCGGCGACGGGATCGGCCTTCTCCTCGGCGGTCCATTCGGAAGGTCTGGGAGGGGAGGGCGGGGGAGCTTCCTGGGGAGCCTGGAGAGCCGCCCAGGGGCCAAGCAAGGTGATCGCCAGAACGAGCAGGGCACTCATGTCGACTCCCCCTGAAAAACATCCCCAGGGGCCCCTCTTCTCCTCCCTATAGTGTATACGACGCTCGACCTGCCTCCGCGACCTACTGGCGACAGGAGGCCGCATTCTGAGCGGGTCTTCAGGAGGAGAGCCGCTGTCCGGAGGGGCCAGCACCATCGATAAGGAAGAGCCGGGAGGCCGACGCTGTGCTACAGTTCTCCTATCCATGTTCGCCCGTGAAAGACTCCTGGGACCTGCCGGTCCGGAGTCCGTAGGGGATCCCTGTCCCGTTCGTTCCGTGATGTGACATGATTCCTCACCGCGTTATCTGGACCGCCGGTCTCCTCCTCTTGGCGACCGGCTGCAGCACCGGTGAACCGAGTCCCCTGAGGAAACCCCGCCCGGAAAGCCGGCCGCCGCTTGCCGCGGAGTACGTCGGATCGGCCCGGTGCAAATCCTGTCACCTCTCCATCTACGAGCGCTGGAGCCGGACGCGGATGGCGAACGTCGTCCGAGATCCCCGGGAGCATCCGGAGGCGATCCTTCCGGACCTGAGCATCGCCGATCCGGCCGTCACCTTCACGAAGGAGGACATCGCCTTCGTCTACGGGAGCAGGTGGAAGCAGCGGTACTTCAAGCAGGTCGGGGAGGACTATTTCCCGCTGCCCGCCCAATGGGACGTGATCCACAAAGTGTGGCGTCCCTACAAAGTGGCGATGGGGACCGACTGGTGGACGGCGCACTATCCGCCGGAAAACTTCCAGCGGCCGACGGGGCCGCTCTGCGACGGCTGCCATTCGGTGAACTACGACGTCCGCACGAAGAAGGTCACCGAATGGAATGTCGGATGCGAGCGCTGCCACGGCCCCGGAAGCGAGCATCTCCGGCAGCCGGTCGCTTCGACCATCCAGAATCCTTCGCGAATGGACCCGCGGCATGCGACCGACGTCTGCATCCAGTGCCATTCCCAGGGTCGTCCTCGGGCCAATCCCACCGAAGGGCGCCCCTTCGACTGGCCCGTGGGGTTTCACGTGGGCCTGAATCTTGAGGATTTCTGGCAGCTCGAGGAGCACCGGTCCGGAGAGACGAGCTTCACCCATTTCGCCGACGGCACGGCTCACAAGAACCGGATGCAGGGGAACGATTTCGTGACGAGCCAGATGTACCTGAAGGAAGTGACGTGTTATGACTGCCATGACGTCCATGGCACCAAGCACGATGCGGATGTCCGGCGTCCGGGAAACAAGCTCTGCCTGGGATGCCACGCCCCGGGTTCGGCGATCGGCCCCCGCGGAGCCACCGTGGAGCAGCACACGCACCACCAGGCCGGAAGCTCCGGCAGCGAGTGCATCGCCTGTCACATGCCGAAGATCGAGCAGACCATTTCGGACGTCATGGTGCGCAGTCATACGTTCCGGTTCATCTCCCCGACCGCGACCGAGCGCCAGAAGATCCCCAACTCCTGCAATACCTGCCATACCGACAAGACCACGCAGTGGGCCCTCGAGGCGATGAAAACCTGGACCGAGTTCTCCCCCTGGCGAGTGAACCGCTGACCGCTCCCTGCGGCCAAAGCCGGGAGCTTTCGCGTGTCCAGGGTGCCGAGGCCGGGCCGGTGCTCCGGTGAACTTCGACCTTTATAACACCATCACCTGGCTCCCCCCGAGGGGGGCCCGCGTCCTCCCGCAGGTCCCCGCCCCCCCGATCCTTTGCCCCTGGGGATCGGTTCTCAGGGATCTCCAGGCTTGCCGTTCCGCGAATTCCTCTGACACCGGGCCGGAACCGGTCCCCGTGCGGGGCAGGGGACCGGTCCGGCCGAAGATTGCCCAGAGAATTCCGGGGCCCTCAGGGCTGGAGGGCGTTCGGGACGTATTTCCGGGCCTTCCAATCAAACTCGAAGTAGTCGGCGAGCTGAGCGTCCTGGGTCGGCGGATCCTGCGGACGGGGGACGGTGTAATACTTCCCCGTCACCAGCTGCGGCGTGAGTTCCAGGCGCAGAAATCCGTGGGTATCGTCCACGTAGCGCTCGAGGGTCACGGGGTCCCCCTGCTTGTCGTTGAAGGTGACCGGCGGAATCATCTTCTCGCCGTTCACGAGCATGATGGTGTGAAGGTTGTGGTAGCCGCCGGCTCCGGTCACGAGATACGGGAACTGCTCGCCGTCGCTCGTGTTCCGGGTCAGGCGCTGGTAGTCGTGGACGTGCCCGGCGATGACGAGTTCGGGGACCCGTCCGGTCTGGGCGGAGGCCTGCTCGAGGAAGGTCTTCATGTAGGTGCTTCCGGAGTGGTGATCGTCGGCGGAATAGATCGGATGATGGAGCGTCACGATGA
>DATGFI010000600.1:0-5729 GCA_035309205.1 Planctomycetota bacterium
GGAAGCTCTCAAGCGCGTGCTCGAATCCGAGTTCGCCTGCGTGCTCCTGGACCTGCGGATGCCCGGGATCGACGGCCTCGAGACGGCTGCACTGATCCGCAAGCGCAAGAGCTACAAAGATCTTCCCCTGATCTTCCTCACGTCCCGCGAGCCCAGCCTTGTCGAGCTCTCGCAGGGCTACTCGCTCGGAGCCGTTGACTTCCTCCTCCGACCGATGGATGCGGAGATCCTGAAGTCCAAGATCAGGGCCATTGCGCAGCTTTCCGTAGAGCGGGGAATCGCCCGGCAGGAGAAGGAAGAGGAGATCCGGAAGGGGCGGGAGCGACTCGGCCTCCTCTTCGAACAACTCCCCATCGCCCTGTGGTCCACCGACGAGAACTTGAAACTGACGTTCTGCGCCGGGTCGCTCTATGGCCATGGCGACGTCCCTCGTCCGGAGGCGCTCATTGGAAGATCCCTGACGGAGCTCCTTCCCGCCCAGGAAGGCCGCGAGCACCGGATACTACTGGCCCATCGACAGGTGCTTCTGGGCCACCCCCAGACCTATACGGAGGAGCGCTACGGTCGACTCTTCGAAGGAACTCTGCGACCCCTCCGGGATCCTCAAGGGAACATCAAGGGGGTCCTCGGGGCGGCGGTCGATATCACGGAGCGTAAATTCTCCGAAGATGCCCTCCGGCAGGGGAAGGAACGGTTCGAACTCCTCATGGAGGGAATCAAGGACTACGCCATCATCTTCCTGGATCCCGAGGGACATGTCGAAGGCTGGAATGGCGGGGCGGAGCGGATCATTGGGTACTGGGCCGCAGAAGCGGCCGGAATGCCCTACGTCCGCTTTTTCCCACCCGAAGATCAGGTCGCGGGCGGAAAAGCCGAGCGCCTTCTCCGCGAAGCGGCGAAGTCGGGGTCTGTACGAGACCAGGGGTGGCGAGTCCGCAAGGACGGTTCGAGATTCTGGGCGGATGTTCTTGTGACGGCTCTACGTCGCCCCGACGGAATTCTCCGAGGCTACGCCAAGATCACCCGCGATCTCACGGAACGCCACGAAGCCGACGAGAAGATCCGCCGGTTGAACGAGAACCTGGAGCGTCTAGTCCAGACGAGGACGGCGTCCCTGGAGGCCACGGTCGAAGAACTCAAGGCCTTCAACCATACGGTCGCTCACGACGTCCGTGCGCCCCTTCGGACGATCACGGGAATGGGCCAGATCCTCTTGGAGGACTTCCGCGGCAAGCTGCTGAACGACCAGGCGGAGTCCTACTTGAAGGGGATCATCCAGGCCGCGCGGCGGATGGATCAGATGACTCAGGATCTCCTGGCCTATTCCCGCCTATCGAGGGAGCATGTCGGTCTGGAAGCCCTCGACCCCGCGCAGGTCTTGAAGGAGACGCTGGCCGAGATGGCGCCGGATCTTGAGGCGCGAAAGGCCTTCGTCGAACGCGGCTCCATCCCCGCCCCTGTTCAGGCCAATCGTCTCCTGGTCAAGCACGTCCTGATGAATCTGCTCTATAACGCCATCAAGTTCGTGGGTCCGGGCACCCAGCCGAAGATCAGGATTTCCGGCGAGGCACAGGGTAAGCTCGTCCGCATCACGGTCGCAGACAACGGGATCGGAGTCGCCGGGGAAGATCAGGAGAGAATCTTCGGGGTCTTCGAACGGCTCCATTCCCAGGAAGCCTATCCCGGCACCGGCATCGGTCTGGCGATCGTCAAGCGAGCCGTGGAGCGAATGGGCGGTCGAGTCGGCGTTGAAAGCGCGCCCGGTCAGGGGAGCCGCTTCTGGTTCGAACTCTTCAGGGCATGAGCGCTTTCGCTCTTCCAGAGGTTTCCCGCCAGACCCGGAGACCGGCCGGATCTGAAAGGTCGGTGAAGGGAGAGCCCCCGCCCCGAACCCTGTCAGACCTCAGCTTCGCTCCGGTAGGCACTTCCTTCAGTGATCCCTGAAGGCAAACCAGGCCCCATCGCAGCGGATCCATCTTTGTATTGATGAGTTCTCGAGGATACGCGTGGCCGCTGGTGGATTCCCTCCTTCCCGGTCACGAGCGCGAAGGCGCATCCGAAGGAAGGGAGGAAGCACGAGCATTCTTCAAAGGTAGTCCACTGAGACTTCTAGAGACATCCTTCAGATCTGAGGACACCATGACCCCCCTTAGGGACCACCTCGAGAAGACCAGCATCCTCATCGTCGACGATAGCCCGCTCAACCGGGCTGCCTATTCGACCGTCCTAGGCGGGAAAGGCTATCGCATTACGGAGGCATCGTCAGGTGCGGAGGCCCTGGAGCGTGCCGGGAAGGAGGACTTCTCGGTGATCCTACTGGACGTCCGGATGCCGGGGATGGACGGCTTCGAGACCGCCCGGCAGCTTCGGCAGAGGGAAGAAACGAAGTACACGCCGATCCTCTTCGTCTCGGCGTTCGACCAGTCTCAGTTCCAGGTTTTCCGGGGCTACCCATCCGGAGCCACGGATTACATGTTCAGTCCCGTTACTCCCGCATTCCTGATATTCAAAGTTGAAGCCTTCGTCTATCTGCGACTGAGAAACGAGCATCTCAAGGATCAGATCGTGCTGCTCAACCGGGTGATCGAGGGTCTTCAGAAAGAGGTCGAGCACTGGAAGGAAGAAGCTGAAGCTATCAAGAAGGAAATCCGCAACCTCAGGCAAGTCGTCGTGGAACTTCAGCGCGAGCTATCCGGAGTGGCTCTCTCCTGAATGACCGTCCGAGTATCGTAACGCTGGATCTGGCTAATGGCGCTGAGCGAGCCCTGCCTGCCAGCTTATCCAGAAGCAAGGAGCTCTCGAACCTGCTCCACGAGATCCTCCGTTCGGAAGGGCTTCCGGACGATCCGATAGAACTGGGTCGTGAGAAAGGATTTCAAGTTCTCGCCCTTGGCATAGGACGAGCAGATGATGACGGGCATCCCCGGCGCATTTTCCCGGACCCATTCCAGAATCTCGAACCCGGTCCCCTGCTCCATCATCAGGTCGGTCAGGAGCAGGTCGTACCGCTTTTCTTTGAGACGCATGACGGCCTCGTTTCCTCCCGCAGCGCCAACGATCTGATGACCCGCTTTCATCAGTGCTTCTTCGATCTCCGATCGTTGATGTGCGTCGTCTTCGACGATCAGGATTTCCGACATTCAGCCTCCTCATGATGCATGCATGCGTGGAAACCCCGGTCGATCCCCCATTCTAGCACCCGCCCGACAGCGGACACGGGCGTGATAGGCTGATTCGAGCAAGAAAGTAAGTGACGATATTCGTGCCTGCTGCGCCCTGCCCCGCCGGCCAGGCGGCCCGGCCTTCGGGGCGCTCCGGGCCGGATTCCTAACTCTGCGGGAAAGGGCGCCTTTCGCAGCATCAGCGCTTCAGCGTCTTGGCGAGATCGTCCACCATTTCCTGGGCCTCCGCCCGCAGGCTCCAGGCGGCGGGCGCGACTTCGATTGCCCTCTGATAATCTGCAAGGGCCTTTTCGGGTTTGCCCAACCCCAGCATCGACCCGCCCCGGCCGTAGTACGCTTCGGCCGAAGACGGATTCATTCTTATGGCCTTTTCATAAAGCTCTGCCGCCCGGGCATAGTCCTTGCGGTGGTAGAAGATTCCGGCGTAGCCAATGTACGCGGCGGGGTCTTGATAGCCGGCCGCGAGCGCTGCGGCCAGGCGAGACTCCGCCAATACCCTATTCCCTTTATGCAGGGCCTCGAGTCCCTCCAGATGGGCCAGATATCCGCGATAGGGGCCACTGCCCAGGCCGACCGGCAGAGCGCCGAGAACGCACGTGATGGCGAGGGCCCCCATCCCCGCGGACCAGGCCGCGATCCGAATGCTCCGGTTCCATCGGGGAGTCCGTAGAAAGAGCCAGCCCAACATTAGTCCGAATATCAGGCCCCCGAGGTGGGCGTAGTTGTCCATGGGCATGATCGTCATGCCTAGGAGGAACCAGATGCCCGTATTCCAGAGGACCCGCCGTACCGTGCGGTCCCCGAAGAATCGCCCCCAGCTTCCCAAGCGATGCCGAAAGGAGTAGAGAAATACTCCCTGGATCCCGAAGAGCGCCCCGGAGGAACCCGCCGCCGTGACGTCATGGGCAAGAAGGCTCCCCGCGCTCGCGCCCAGACCGGTGAGGAGATAGCAGATCAGAAATCTCGCGGAGCCGATTTCCTGTTCGACGGGAGCGCACCATCCGATCGACCCGTACGAATTCCAGAACAGGTGGAGCAGGCCGATATGGAGGAACATGCACGTGAACATCCGCCAGTACTCGCCGGACCAGACGTGGGTGCCTTCGAGAGCCCCCGCACTGATCAGATCGTCGACCGACGGGTTGCCCCACAGCCGGCGAAACCACAGCATCACCGCGAAGTTCACGCCAATGAGCAGGTAGGTCACCGGAGCGTTTCTGAACCGGACTCCCAGCGACGGGCTGTTCCGGACGTCGGCTTTCTCCAGGATGGCGGGGCGCTGCGGATGGCTTTCGGGAATCAGAGCGAGAGCGCGCCTGAAATCCTCTTTCGCCTCCTTGGGTCGGTTGAGCGACTCTTTGGACAGGCCGCGAAAGTAGTAGCCCACTCCGTCCCCGGGTTCCAGCTCAGCAGCGCGACCATAGTCCTGGAGCGCAGATGGCAGATCGGTTGGCGCCTGGGCGAGCGCCCGGTAGAAGTAGGCCCGGATATTGACACTGTCCAGGTCGAGCAGGCGGGAAAGATCCGCCGTTGCCCCTTTCCGGTCCTCGCGAATCAGGCGGAGGCGCCCCCGTTCGAGCAGAGCCTCTCCATGCTCCGGCTGAATCTCAATTAGCCGATCCAGGGCCGCGAGTGCTCCGGGAAGATCCCGGGCCAGCTCGCGGGCCTGGGCCTGTCGGAATAACTCATCGGGCGTTAGTATCGGATTGTCCGCCATGGAGATGATTCCGGATTCTACACCCTTGGAACCGAATTGAATCCATTATTGGTGTTGCTCGGGGTGGCATGGGGAAGCGGCTTATCGGGCACCAGCGTTCTTCACCGAACACCCACCTTGATTCCGCCACGCCAGCGTCCCTCCCCCGCCGCCAGCCGGCCCGGCCGGAGCCGGGCGCGCGGACCAGGGGGCGCGGCGGCCAAGGGTGTCCGGCGAGGTGCTCCCCTGCTCTTACTTGTCTCTAGATCTGGGATTCTCCCCTGAATTACCGGAAGTATACTCACAGTAAGAAATGAGCATTTCACTCGTTGATTCCGAGGCGAGCCTTGCTGAGCTGTTGGCCTCCCGAGAGGCGATTGTATTTGTGCAATTCAATTGGTCCGGGCAATCGGTTGCATCATTGCGGGTATTCGAAGAGTGGGAGAAAGAGAATGCTGCTTCAAATTGCAATATTCCACGGTTTTTTAGAATCGACCCAGACATGATGATCCCCTCAGCGGGAGCCTGGTTTACCGAAGAATCAGTCAAGTATGGGCAGGACCTCGCGGCAGGTGGCTATGGCTCGGTCATTTGGCTCAGGTCTGGTCGCATTGTCGATTTTGTTAAGTACGCGGCCAAGGAAGGCGCGTCACTCCTAAGGGGGAGATCAATGAAAGCGTTTTCTCGGAACATTGGAGGGCCGGACATCGCTCCTTGACAAGGAGATTCCCCACTTAGAGTTTGTCCCCTTTCCTGCTGATTTGAGGATTATTGTGTTGATGATTTCGGGCTCACAAATCCGGCGGATGCCGCTTCCACGGGAGCCCGCCGCCAGGCGCCCGCGGCGCCCG
>DATGFI010000601.1:0-2499 GCA_035309205.1 Planctomycetota bacterium
AGAAACGGTGAGTCTGGCGAAACTGGAGAATTACTGCTTCCACAACGCCTGGCTGCTGGTCCGACGGCTTCTGGATAAGCTTTGCCCCGACTGCCCCAAGAACCACCTTCTCAAAACGCAGCTCGACCTGTACCGCGAGTACTGCCTCCGGGTGAAAAGTACCTGGATCGAGATCGACCAGATGATTTCGATGGCGAGCATCGGGGAGGAATACTTCGGAAAGATTTCGGGATCGCTCCGGACGATCCTGGCCAAGCTGACGAGCGAGTCGGTGGGCTATCTTTTGAGTCCGGAGGACGTCCCGGCGCCTGAGGGCCTGGCGGGGCAGGAGGCGCCGTCCACCCTTTCCTGGCAGGCGATCGACTCCGAGGGCCTGGTCGTCTATTTCTTCCTCGGGTCGCTCATCGGACCCGACAGCGCCAGCGCGACCGCCCGGATGTGCCTGGCCGACCTGATGAGCTACATCGGAAGAAAGTACGCCTTCGACGAGGCGTCGGGATTCGCCAAGCGCCGCCTCACCGTGATCGTGGACGAGGTGGCCGATGCGCTCGCCCCGGAGTCGGTCAACATCCTGAACAAGGCCCGTGGGGCCGGGCTTTCCCTCGTCATGGCGGGCCAGAGCCTGGCGGACCTCGAGGTCGCCCTCGGGAGTTCCGCCGATGCCCGCCGGGCGCTCGCGAACGTGGGGACCTTCCTCACGCTGCGGGCGGCGAATCCCGAGGATGCCCGCTTCTTCACCGAGAAGGTCGGGGTCCGGCCCCTCCCGGTGGTCACGCGAGGGGAGAACTATGAGCCGGATCTTCTCGCACCGGATCCGAAAGGGCACCTCGACTTTGCCTATCGGTCGTCGATTTCCACGAGCCTCCGGAGCGAGCACCTCCTGCCGACTTCCACGCTCGATCGCCTGGCCCGCTTCCATTTCTTCGGGCTCTGGGGAGGAGAGCTCCGGAAGGGAATGCTTCCTCTTCTCCTTCCTCCCCGGCACCTCTATTCGCCCTACCTGAAATCCCGAAAGCCGCTGGAGCCGGGGATCCCCGGGGGGGCCGGGCCCCTGATCCGGGCGGCCGATCCCGGATCGACGGGGGAGGGGAAGGGGACGATCCCGGAAGCGCCGCGGGGAGGTCCCGATTCCGGATGATCCGGCTTTTCCTCCGGCTTCCGGTCGCGCTCCTGGTGCTCGCCTCACTTAGTTGGGGGATGGGGATGTATTTCGCCCAGGATCCTGACGTCGTCCTGGACGAGGGTTTGGAGCGCCTCACCCGGACCTATCCCCAAGCGCGGGAACGCGAGCTCATCCTCGACGAAGCTCGAATGCTCTCGTCCCGGGCGTGGACGGGACTCAATCATCTCGGCCTGAGGAGCTCGGCTCTGGGGCAGGCCAAGGTCTTCGTCACCGCGACTCACGCCGCCAGCCTGGGGAGAACTCTTCCCCTGGGACTCCTCCTCGCCGTCGCGGGCGTGGTTGCGGGGCTTCTGTTCCGGGAAAGGATGAGGGATGCCCGGGGTTATGCCTCCCCCACGGCCGCGGGACTGGGACGCCTGCTTTTGGGGGGCGGGGTTCTCTGGGTGGGACTCTTCGGGATCAGTCCCGTCGGGGCTCCGATGTCCTCCTGTTACGTCGCCTTTCTGGCGATCGCGGGAGGAGCGGCGCTTTATACCGCGAACCTTCCGCTCCGGTTGTAGCCCGGCGGAGCTTCCTCTGCGGCCGGGGGGAATAGGGCATAAGGTGGGAGCTCATTCCGATCACCGAGTCGAGGTTCTATCGAAAGGGGGAGGCATGCCTGCTTCGAACGCGTCCTGGGTGCTCACGCGAGCTGAAGAGTATTTTCGGGAAATCGAGCGGCTGCTCCTCGACCTGACCTTCATCCGAGCGAAGGTTCGGGAGCGGATGAAGAGCCTGGCGCGCGAGTATCGGACGGAGTTCCCGCTTCTCCGACTTTCCCTTTATGCCCAGACTCGAGAAGCGCAAGGGGAGCCGACGGCGCTTTATTGGGGGCTGTTCTGTCGTCCGCCCAGCGAGCTGTCCCTGGCCAGGGCGAAGGGGAAGAAGCTTTATCGGTGGAGGACGTACTGCGCGGGGAAATTGACCAGCAGGATGATCTTCTACGGAGGAGGGAAAAGTTACAAGGCGCGAATCTTGGACTACGATCGCCGGGCCCGGATTCTGAACAAGCCCTACCACATCCTGACGAAGGCGCTTCTCTCGATCGAGCACCCGATGCTCAATCGAAGGCAGGGAGCCGCCTGGGAATCCGGGGGTCCGGAGGTCCCCGCTCCCCGCGCGTCGCCCAACCTGCGCCCGGAGTCCCGCGCGGCCCTGGAGGCCGCCTGGCATTTTGTGGGTCGCATGGCAGCGGTCGAGGCGGAGCTCCTGGCGATCGTCGACCGATATGACCAGGACCCCGCTCACCGGGATTTCTACCTGGTGTGCTGGCGGGGCCCGGGTCAACCCTACGGGAAGGTCCTCTGGCTCCATCACTGCAAGCGGCTGCCTCCGGA
>DATGFI010000602.1:0-3049 GCA_035309205.1 Planctomycetota bacterium
AGCTGCCGGTACTCCAGGATGCGTTTGGGCAGCTCGTGCTTACCCGCCAGCTTCTCCAGGACGCTGACGTCGGTCGAGAACCCCGTCTTCGTCCGTTTTCCCGGATCGAGCTTCAGCTTCTCGAACAGGATCTGCTGGAGCTGCTTGGGCGAGTCGAGGTTGAATTCGCCGTCGGCCAGCCGGTAGGCCTGCTGCCTCGCGGCCAGCATTTCCTGCTCGAAGCGTCGGCCCAGCTCCGCGAAATGCGCAGGATTGATCTTGACGCCGTTGCCCTCGAGCTCCAGGAGCACGTCGAGCAGCGGCAGCTCGATCTGGTCGAGCAGCCCGCCCATCCCGTCCTCCCGCACCCTCTTTTCGAGGATCGGCGTGAGCCTGAACGTGACGTCCGCATCGCCGCACGAGTAGTCCTTGGCGAGGTCGACGGGGACCTCTTCGAAGCCGACCTGCTTGGCCCCCTTCCCCGCGACGTCCTCGTAGTGGATCATGTCGTGGGAGAGCCACTTCTTGGACAGGCTCTTCAGGTCGAAGGGCCCCCGGTCTGGATCGAGGAGGTACGCGCCGACCATAGTGTCGAACGAGATCGGCGTGACGGCGACCTCGTGGCGTCGGAGGATGAGCGCGTCGTAGGTCGCGTTCTGCCCCACTTTCCGGACCTTCGAATCCGCGAGAACGGGACGGAGCGCCGCCAGCACCCGGTCCAGGGGGAGCTGCGCGGGCATTCCGAGATACGAATGCCCCACGGGGATATAGGCCGCCTCGCCCTCGCGTCCGCACAGCGAGATGCCCACGATCCGGGCCCGCATGGGGTCGACGGACGTCGTCTCCAGATCGACGGCCACCTGAGGCGCCTTCCGGAGCTCGGCGACCAGGGCGCCGAGCGACTCCTCGGTCTGGATCAGGCGGTACTTCTCGGAGGAGAGCGCCTTCTGTTTGGGGGCGTCGGCATTGAGCTCCTGGAGAAAGCGTCCGAATTCCAGCTCCGCGAACAGCGCCGACAGCTTGGCGCGGTCGGGCTCCCGGACGGCCAGTTTCGACGGGTCGAACGGTACGTCGAGGTTGCAGCGGATTGTCGCGAGCTTCTTGGAGAGCACCGCGTCCTCCCTGCCCAGCTCCAGCGGGCCGCGGAAGCGCGGCTTGGCCTTGTCGATATTGGCGAGCAGGTTCTCCACGCTGCCGAATTCCGTAATCAGCTCCGCCGCGAACTTCGGGCCGATGCCGCGGACGCCCGGGATGTTGTCGCTCGTGTCGCCGATCAGCGCGAGCACGTCGACCACGCGCTCCGGGGGCACGCCGAACTTTTCGACGACCTGGTCGATGCCGATCACCCGCTCCTTCATGTCGTCGTAGATCGTGATCCCGGGATGCGGCTCCCCCGCCTGCTTGGTCACCAGCTGCATGAAGTCCTTGTCGCCGGTGACGAGGATGACGTCGAAACCGGCGGCGAGCCCCCTCCGGGCCAGGGTGCCGATGACGTCGTCCGCCTCGACGCCGGCGACTTCGAGGGTCTCGATGTTCATCGCAGGCGGGATCGCCTTCACGTACGGAAGCTGGCGGGACAGATCCTCCGGCATGGGATCGCGAGTGGCCTTGTAGTCCGCGAACCAGTCGTCGCGAAACGTCTTTCCCGGAGCGTCGAAGACGACGGCGATCGCTTCGGGGTTCTTGCCCTTCAGGATCTTCGTCAGCATGCTTGTGAAGCCGAAGGCGGCATTGGTGGGCATGCCCTTGGAGTTGACCAGACCGCGCACCGCGAAGAAGGCGCGGTAGAAGTAGGAAGATCCGTCGATGAGGAAGAGCCGGTGGGTCATCGAGGGCGCCAATTTATCAGAATCTTTCGTCGGCTCCTACCCTTTATGCTCACTTCGGGGGGGGCCGTCCGCCCCGACGCCGATTGCGGGGGTGTTCTTTTAGCCCTTGAACCCGCTCTCGCGACTCCCCTATAATCGTCCCTCGACGCAGTTCCGCTCTTCAGTGTAAAGCATGCCAGAGTCCTCCCGGGGACAGTCCCGTCTCGGAAGCTCCGCGCATCGTTCTTTGTTCTCGAAGCAGTATTGGGGTTGGGGGTAGTACCGTTGTACCGGTATGCCGGTAGGCGCGGAGAGGGTGCTATGGATCCGAAAGTGATCCTCGAGACGGTGCTGAACAGGGAAGAGATCACGGCCATCGAGGCCTTGATGCTCATGCGGGAGGAAGGAAAGATCCTCCACGAGTTGTTCGAGGCCGCGGACTCGATCAACGAACGGATCAACCACGACACCGTGACGTACGTCCGTTCGAAGCAAGTCCATTACACGAACATCTGCCGCGCGGAATGCTCCTTCTGCTCCTTCTTCCGGAAGAAGGGACAGAAGGGCGCCTTCAGCCTGACGCCGGCGGAAGTCGTCCGCCAGATCCGCGACGCCGGAGCGGTCAAACAGGTGGCCCTGCAAGGCGGGCTCAACCCCGACCTGAACCTGGGCTACCACCTGGACATGCTCCGGGCGGTGCGCGACGCCTTTCCGGCCGTCCACATCCACGGCTACTCCCCCTCCGAGGTCCACTTCCTGGCCAAGCGCTCCCGGACGACGCCCTTCGACATCCTCAGGCGCTTCAAGGACGCGGGCTTGGACTCGCTGTCGGGGGACTCGGCCGACATCCTCAACGACAAGGTCCGCAAGAAGATCTGCTCCGACAAGCTCCGGACCGGAGATTGGGCGGAGATCATCCGCACGGCCCACCGCCTGGGGATGACGACGACGGCCACGATCCTCTTCGGCCACGTCGAGGACGAGATCTACATCTGCGAGCACCTGGAAATCATCAAGAACATCCAGCGGGAAACGGGGGGCATCACGGCGTTCGAGCCTCTGGTGTTCATGCCGCAGAACACCGATCTGGCCCGCAGCGCCAAAATCCGCCAGCCCATCCCCGCCGAGCGCGTTCTGCAGATGTTCGCCGTCTCGCGCATCTTCTTCAGCCGCCTGATCAAGAACATCTCGGTGGACTGGTCGAAGACGGGCTTCGACCTGGCCCTGCGGGCCCTGAAGTGCGGGGCGAACGACCTGGGCGC
>DATGFI010000603.1:0-2509 GCA_035309205.1 Planctomycetota bacterium
CGGCGTACTATCGCGACAAGATCGTGCCCGCCATGCTCAAGGTCCGCGAGTCGGCGGACGCGCTGGAGCTGCTGGTCGACGACCAGCTCTGGCCCCTCCCCAAGTATCGCGAGATGCTGTTCGTCTACTAGGATCATCCGACAGGAACCCCCCGGCCGCAAGGCCGGGGGGTTTTCTTCTTTTAAGCCATCCCGCAACAAGAAGCCTGAGGATGAGCTCACCCGGAAGGACCATCGGGCGGTCCCGGCATGGCATCCGGGGAATCGGCGGCGCAATAACTCGCCCCTCACCTCCTGCAGCTTGGCGCGGAGCCGGTGGTCGAAGGTCTGTTATCGTCGGAAGGCGGCCTACTTCTCAGCATGAGGCATCCATGGGTCGGGCAAAATGCCAGCGCTTGCAGGTTGCGCGTGGGTCCAGGATATCACCTCGAGTCCGGCGGACACAGCAAGCATAAGGGAGAGGAGCACGATCCTAGGCCACGAACGGAAAAGGGTGTGAATCCTGGCTTCTAGACCCATCCCGCTCGAGGCTCGAGGAATTCGCATGCCGGTGAGGACTGCCAGCACAATCGCCGGAATCTCAATCAAGGCGTGAGGCATCATGGTCAGCAAGGTTGCGCCTAAACGCGCTTCGGGAAGGAGAACGACCGCGACCAAGAATGCTCCGTAGCTGGCACCATTAACGCCGACGACCACGAGAGGTGCATAACTCCCGAGAATTCCCAGCGCGACACTGATGGCCGCTGCCCTTATGTTGAGGCTAAAGTAGAACCACCAAAGGTGCCTGAAAGTGCCTGGAGTCAGCGATCCCATCCGACCGACCGTGACGACTTGTGACCGAACTTCCTGATCGCCCGGGATCCAGAGGACCCCCCCTAGGATTCCCAAGGTCATCGCTAAAGCAAGTGTCGATCCGACCAGGCGAAGGTCCTGGCTCTTCCGGGCATGACACATAAGCGCCTCCTGAGAGGAGGCGCGTGTAAAGCCAGATCTGAAAGTATTCCAGCACAGGAGCACGAGGACCGGCAAGATACCCAGGGGGACTGTCCAGTACGCGAACACCCACAGATTGTACATCCGGAATTGCAACTCGCGCACGGCGCGCAAGCCTCCGGGATTCCCATTGGGGCAAAGCTCCTTCTAACTCGCCCCGGCCCCAAGCATTTTCGATCCCCGTTAAAAGTTTCGGAAATGAGGGCAGACCCCAATTTGCCTGACTGAGCCTCCAGAATGACAAGGGAAGGTGAAGAGGCCGACGGCTGGCCGGGCTGGCGCGTGCAGCACGATGGACCGCGAGGATGGAGGAGTGGGCCCCGCTCAAGGACACGATTCAGAGCAGCCTCGGCCACGTCCGCATCATGAAACGATTGTTCCCACGCCACGATGGGTTCATTATTCGTTAAGAGCATCGGCCGCCGCTGAAGATGGAGCTCATTCGAACTGGAAGAGGACGTTTGCTGCGTCGGGCGGATGGACGAGATCCCCATTTCACCGATCATCAGGGCCGGTACGTGACGGCATGGAAGGATTGCTTCCGATAGGCGGCCTTCGCGGCCGGGCACGGATAGCTCGTGACGGAGTTCATTGGCGGTGGTGAAGAAGGCCTCGAAGCCGTTCTGAATCTCCTTTTGGGTGATCGCCATCGAGACCGAAGTCCTCCCGGTCCCGGTTGGATGCTAAGATGCGCCCCCAGGATCCCTCGCCTCCACGCGTGGAGAGGCTCAATCCCGACAGTCTCGCAAGACCGAAAATCGACACGTCGTGCAAAATGAAAGAGCATTCCCCCGGAAGGCCTGTCTCGAGAGCCCGATAGAAATGGCATAGTGTTTGCTCAAGCTTCAGTCTGACTGAATCCATTCTTGCCGTCTCCATGTAAGGAGGCCCCGCCATCCCGATGGTCCCCGAGGTGCCGCCCCCGACCCGAATTGAAGGACAGATCGGCGATGTACCGATCCCCCGTCGCCGATCCCTCAACGCCCTCCCCTTCCGCAATCCGAAGAAGGATCCTGGGCCCGCTGTGAATCAGGCTGCGGCAGCAGGCCCTCAGGGGGTGGAAACCGGACAGGAACGAGGCTCCGTTCACAACGTGGTGAAACCAGCCGCCTCCTTTGACAAAGGCGAGGCACCGTGACATCGTTGCCGGAATCGGCCGGGATCGGCGACGATCCCGTGGAACGGGTCTCCCCGAACCGTCCGCTCGTTCCCCTTTCCCGAACGAGTCCCCTGCTTCCCGGCCACGTCCTCGACGAACGCTTCCTGGTGAAGGACCTTATCAACAAGGGGGGGATGGCTTCCGTCTTCGAAGCCGTCGATCTCACCACGGGGGACTTGGTGGCTCTGAAGATCCCGCTGTCGAAATACCAGACCGAGCCCCTTTACGTAGGACGCTTCGCCCTCGAGGAGGAGACGGGGCTTTACCTGGACCATCCTTCATTGCTCCATATCTTTCCTACGAAGAACAAGAGCCGGCCCTACATCGTGATGGAGCGACTTCGGGGTCAGCTGCTCTC
>DATGFI010000604.1:0-2527 GCA_035309205.1 Planctomycetota bacterium
GGGGAAGTACCCGGACCGCGGAGCTCAGTCGCCGCGGTGCTCCTGTTCGTAGACTCGGCGGCGCTCGGCGAGCCGACTGCAGAGGGGCGCATTGTAGACGGCGACGCCGAGATTGAAGGACACTTCGCCGCCCGGGGCAAATCCTCTCTTGAACTGAAGAATGCCGTCTTCGCCGCGGTAGCCTCCTCCAAGGATGATTCCGCGTTTTCCGGCGTTGCGGCACCAGAGAAACGACTCGTGTTTCAGGAACTCATTGCCGCGAAGCTCGAAGGCCTCTTCGAAAGAGCCCCCGAGGAACGAGTAGGCGTAATCCTGGGACAGAAGCACCAGTTCCGAGGCAATGATCTTCGCCCCAAGGGTCAGATGGAAGAACGAGTAGTATCCCTTCAGATCCATGCAGATGGATTCGAAGAAGGATCTTGGGAAGAAGTAGCTTTGAGCCGCGCCGCAGCGCTTCATGGTGCTCAGATAGATGGAATGAAACTCGTCTAGCCTGGCTCCGAGGAGGTCGACTTCCACTTTCAGGCCCTGTCGGCGGGCCCGCTGGACATTCTGCCGCACCTTGTAGGCATATTCGGCCCAAATCTCGCCTTCGGGAAGGTCCAGGCGCCGGATGATGTTCGGGCCGCTCCGCTCGACATGGCCTTTCCAAGGGAGCAACTTGCCCGGGAAGAGGGACAGCCGCGCGAAGGACGTGACGACCTTCTGCCGAAGGGCCCACTCGTCGAAGGAAGCCCAGAAGCTTTCCGCTTCCGACGGCGCCAGCCCCCAGGAGAACGGCCCGCCGTACCCATACGGGGTCGTCGTGTCGAACGCCTCCAGGCCCCAGGGCTCCTCCGCCAGCGGCCTCAGGATGATCGGGTAGAGAACGCCGCCGCCGGCTCGCCGCGCCGTCACGGCCAGAACCCGGTCCTGCGGCCTGGCAAAGAGCCTCGCGTAGTCGGGATGGGCCATGATTTCGCGCTCGGGCCATTCGTCCCACAGTTCCAGCCATGTGGCCCGGTCCTCCAGCAGTGCAGCATCGAGGATTCGGAAGTCGAGATAGCGCTTCCTCTGGGTTTGGATTTCGGCCATCGAAGCGTCTCCGACGGACTTCGTTGTCAGTACGGATGCCGGGGGACCCGGAGGCAGAACACTCATCGCCGTATTCCTCAATCACAACTCTTCGGAAGGTCCCGCGTTCCTTCCTCCGCCGGAGTACCCAGAAATTCCGTCATGGTGACCTCGCCCGGCGCCTTCACGCCGGACCGGCGGAGGACGCGGCCGATCGTGAGAAGGAGGATTTTGAAATCCAGGCCGAGCGACCAATGGTCGATGTACCACACGTCCAGCCGGAACCGTTCGTCCCAGCAGACCGTGTTCCGGCCGTTGACCTGAGCCCAGCCGGTGATTCCGGGCTTCATTTCATGTCGTCGGGCCTGCTGGAGGGAGTAGCGCGGCAGGTATTCCATCAGGAGCGGGCGAGGGCCCACCAGGCTCATATCCCCCCGGAGCACGTTCCACAGCTGAGGAAGTTCATCGAGGCTCGCAGAGCGCAGAAAGCTTCCGAGACGGGTCATCCGTTCGCCATCGCTCCGAGGGCCGATGGTCATGGTCCGGAACTTGAAGAGGGTGAAAGGTCTCCCGTCCCGGCCTGGCCGCCATTGGCGAAAGAGGACCGGAGCCCCCAAACCTGCCAACACCAATCCGGCGACGATGAGCAGGACCGGCGAAAGCAGGATCAGCAGGACCGCGGACACGGCTACGTCCAAGAACCGCTTCAGGACCAGGGCGGCCCCACGGCGCCGCACCCGCTGGGGCAACGGCCGCACGCTTTCAGGCGCTCGGGTCGATGGAAACAGGGAGTGATGGGTAGTCATGCAAGCACGTCAAGCTGCAGGAATCTGAATCAGTTCAGTGAGCTGGAGGCGACCTAGTTCCAGCGCAGGATCGTCCTGGGCATCGAGCGTGTCGAGGCGATCAAGGCACATCCGGACCGCGGGGTCGACCTCCGGGCTCGATTCGGGCCGCAGGCAGAACACCTGGGGATGCCCCGTTGGAGCGATGCTCTCGGAATCGAGGTAGAGCTCCTCGAAGAGTTTTTCACCCGGCCGGACTCCAGTGATTGCGATCTTCACGTCGCGCTCCGGGACGAGACCCGACATGCGGATGAAATCATGGGCGAGATCCAGAATGCGGACCGGCTGTCCCATGTCGAGCTCGAAGATCTCGCCGCCCTTTCCCATGACTGCCGCCTGCAGGACCAGTTGGACCGCCTCGGGGATGGTCATGAAATAGCGCTTCATCTCGGGGTGAGTGACCGTGAGGGGGCCGCCCTTGGCAAGCTGGGCCTTGAAGATCCTCAGGACGCTGCCGTTGCTTCCGAGGACGTTTCCGAACCGGACCGCCGCGAAACGAGTCGTCGTCTGACCGTGATTCAGCCGCTGGCTGATCAGTTCGGCGGCTCTCTTGGTGGCGCCCATTACGCTCGAAGGATTGACCGCCTTATCGGTGGAAATCAGGACGAAGGCCTCGGTGCCGCACTGAA
>DATGFI010000605.1:0-8842 GCA_035309205.1 Planctomycetota bacterium
GCACGTGCCCGAGGGCCTCGACGGCGATGCGGGTCAGCGGCCCCGGCTCCTCGGCGAGAATCTTCGCGACTTCCTTCCCGGCGGCGGTCTCGCCCAGGAGCGCCAGCGCGATTTGCGGCGACGGCAGAACGGGCGTCTTCAGATACTCGCGTTTGTTGACGGTCAGCTTGACGAGCTCGGCGTGCGCCTTCGTCCGGACGTCGGGCAGGAGGGAGGTCAGAGGGTCGTAGAGGGCTTCGCAGGACCGGAGCAGGTCGGGCGCATCCTGGCCCGCGGCAGGGACGAGGAGAACCAGGGCAAGGATCGTGGACCGCATCTACTGGATAGTACGCCGGAGGACTGTTCTCGGCGCACGCAATTGGCCCCGGGAGCAACGGCTCTAGAATAGCCGGCCTTGGTCATCCTTGACCGGCTCCTCCCCCAGGTGCTTGGCCGCCTTCTCCGTCGCCTTGCGGCCGCGGGAGGTCCGGATCAGGAAATGATTCTGGATGAGGTACGGCTCATAGACCTCCTCGATCGTGCCTTCCTCCTCGCCGACGGCCACCGCCAGGGTCTTGAGTCCCACCGGCCCCTCATGCCTCACGAGGACCTTGAGGATCTTGCGGTCCATGTCCTCCAGGCCCGCCTGATCGACACCGATCATGCTCAGGGCCTCCAGGGCGATCGAGCGGGAAATCTTCCTGGCCGACCGGACCTCGGCCAGGTCGCGGACGCGTCGCAAATACCGGTTCGCCACGCGCGGCGTCCCGCGGGCGCGCTCGGCCAGGAGGTGCGCCGACTCCTCGTCGATCTCGGTCTTGAGGATCCGGGCGGAGCGGGTGAGGATCCTCACCAAGTCCGGGCTCGGATACCATTCCAGCTTTTCGAGGATCCCGAAGCGCGCGCGGAAAGGCTCGCTCAGCAGGCCCTCGCGGGTGGTCGCCCCGACGAGGGTGAATCGCTTGAGCGGCAGGTTGATCGTTCGCCCCGCCATCCCGCTCTCCATGTTGATGGAGATCTGGAAGTCCTCCATCGCCGTGTAGAGGAACTCTTCGACGTCGGCCATCATGCGATGGCATTCGTCAATGAAGAGGACGTCGCCCTCCTCGAGCTTGGTCAGCGTTCCGACCAGATCCCCGGGTCGCTTCAGGATCGGCCCCATCGTCGTATGGAGCTGGCCCTTCATCTCGAAGGCGATCAGACGCGCGAGGGTCGTTTTCCCCAGGCCGGGGAGGCCGCTGAAGAGGACGTGGTCCAGCGCTTCCTTCCGCTTGCGGGCGGCCTTGATCGCGACCTGGAGGTTCTGGACGGCCTTCTTCTGGCCGATGAATTCGTCGAAGGATCCGGGCCGGAGCGTGTCCTCGAACTTCGTGTCGCGCTCGTAAGGACTGGCCCCGGGCATGGCGGGAATTGTAACGTCTCCAGGAAGTCTATGCGACAGGAACCAGCTCGGCCCCCGGATGCCGCTCTTCGGAGGAGGGATCGGAGCCAGGAACCCGCGGACTGATCCGGGACCGGCCTATTTCGCGGGGGCCGCGGGTTCGGGCTTCTTCTCGGCCTTGGGCGCCTCGGGATTCTTCTCCACGGGAGCCTGCACGGCGGCATGCTCCTTCTCCTTTTCCATGGCGCCCAGCTTCTCTTCGACGCGGGTGCTGCGGCCCACGCGATCCCGGAGGTAGTGGAGCTTCGCCCGGCGGACGTTGCCCTTCTTCTTCACGATGATGTCCACCACGCGGGGGGAGTTGATCGGGAAGATTCGCTCGACGCCTTCGCCCTGGACCAGGCGGCGCACGGTGAAGGTCTCCGACAGCCCCTCATGGCGCTTGGCGATCACCACGCCGGCGAAGATCTGGATGCGCTCGCGGTCGCCTTCGATGATCTTCACGTGCACGTCCACGGAATCGCCGACATCGAACTTCGCGGCCTTCTTCCGGGTCCATTCCTTCTCGATCGTTTCGAGGCTGCGCATATTCTCTTCCTATAGCTGTCGGAACTGTTTATTCGATTTCTTCTTCTTTGCCGCCAGGTCGGGCCGCCGCTCCTCGGTGCGCTCTTTCGACTTCTCCTCTCGCCATTCCGCCACTTTCGCGTGATCGCCGGAAACGAGCACCTCGGGTACCTTGAGGCCCCGCACTTCCTGGGGCCGCGTGAACTGCGGGTACTCCAGGGAGCCCGAGCTGAAGGACTCCTCCAGGAGCGATTCCTTCGAGCCCAGCACGCCGGGCAGGAGCCGCGTCACCGAATCCAAAAGAACCATTGCGGGGATCTCCCCGCCGGTGAGCACGTAATCCCCAATCGAAACCTCCAGAGGCGAAAGCCCCTGGCTAACCCGCTCATCGAACCCTTCGTAGTGACCGCAGAGCAGGATGAGGCCCTTCTGTTTCGAGAGTTCCTGGGCCAGCGTTTGGTCGAACCGGACACCTCCCGGGGTCAACAGCACCAGGAAGGATTCCTCCCGGCCATTCTTCCGCAGGTCTTCCACCGCGTCAAAGACCGGCTCGGCCATGATCACCATGCCCGGCCCGCCCCCGTACGGCGGCGCGTCGACCTTCTTGTGCTTGTCCTTGGAGTAGTCCCGGAGGTTCACCAGGTTGATCTTCACCTGGCCGCCCTCCTGGGCCCGATTCAGGATACTCTCGCCCACCACCCCCAAAAACATCGAGGGGAAGAGCGTCACCACGTCAATGATCACTTGTGCACCTCAACATCCCCGGCGTGCACCCCCTGAGGGAGTTGCCATTATCCTTATCGGCTTTTCGAGGTCAAGTTCTTTTTAGGACGGCATTCCGGGCCGGGATTCCCGGGCCGGGCTTTTCGTGGACATGGCCACCCGTCCGGGAGAGAATGGCCCCGGATGACCATCTTCAAGACCATCAAGCACGTCGAGAAGGACGTCCCCATCTTGGTGGAGGGACAGGCCTCCAATCACCAGATCCTTTTCCTGGTCAAGGGCACCGCGGTCGTCGAGGTCAAGAACAGCGTCGTGGGGACCGTGAACGCAGGCGAATGGTTCGGCGAGCTCGCGGCGATCCTCCATACGCCACGGACCGCGACCGTCCGAGCGGTCACTCCCTGCGAGGTTCAGGTGTTCACCGGACCCGACGACAACAACCTCTACGAGCAGATGTCCCGGGACCCGAAAATGATGCGGAAGCTGGTCGAGCAGCTCTGCCTCCGCCTGCAGGAGACTTCCAAGCGCCACTCGGCCGAAACCGCTGAGCTTTCGGCCACGGCGGCCCGGTACCGGAAGGCGATCAGCGGGACGATGTTCGCGCTCGAGAAGCTCGTCGAACGCTACAAGAGCAAGGTGATGGAAGAGACGCTCCAGCACCTGAGCTCGAGGTCCGGCGTGACGACCGGCGAGAAGGCGGACGCGGACCCCGGCTCCTTCCCCACGAGCAAGTCCGCGATCTTCGGATAGGCCAATTGGGGCTCGGTCGGACCGCCCCCTCCCGAGCCCAGGTTCACTTTTTCGTGGTATACTCCGGCAATGCCCAAAGTCACCTGCGGCTGCGGCGCCAGGCTCACGGCCCCCGACCGGCTTGCCGGCCGGCTGGTCAGATGCCCCAAGTGCGCCGGACCGGTGTTCGTTCCGGCCGTCGAGCCGGAGATCGACCTCCTGCCCGAGCCGGCCTCTTCGCCGGTCGCTCCGGAGGAGCCCTCGCCTCGGATTCCCGCCTTGCGACGTCCCGTCCCAGCTCCCGCTCCGCCAGTGCCGGCCTGGAAACTCTACGGACGCTGGGCCCTGGGACTCGCCCTCCTTCCCCTGGTCCTGTCGGTGTTCTCGAAGAACGACGCCAAGGAACGCTTCGAGAAGATGATCGAGTCCGATCCCAAGCTCGCAGCCCAGATCACGCAGCTGGAAGGGAGGAAGGACGCGAAGGAAGAAGACATGTTTGCGCTCTTCCCCGATCACCGCATCACCGGCGCCTTCGTCGCGCGTGACTCGAAGATCCACTGGCTCTTCGCGCTCGCCTCCGCGACGGCGTTCTGGGGCTTCCTGCTCCTGATCTACCCGATGGGGAACGCCAGCCACCAGGCGCTCTGGGGGGTGGGCCTGTTCACCGGCACGGTGGGAATCCTGCTCCTCCTCGGCCTGCAACTCGCGGCGGGATTCAGCCAGGGAATCACGCTCACGGGCCACAGCATCGTCGTCATTCTCTTTTACATCATCAAGTTCATCGGGTTCTCGTACCGCGCTGCCCTCGACCCCGAAAACGGCTTCCTCCTCAGCATGCTCGGGTTCACGTTCGGCGTGGGATTCTGCGAAGAAGTCTGCAAGCTCCTCCCGCTCTTGTGGCACTACAAGCGCACGGCCAAGCTCGATCTCTCCGGTGCCGTCGTCTGGGGGCTCGCTTCTGGCGTCGGCTTCGGCGTCAGCGAGGGAATCACCTACTCGACGGATCACTACAACGGCGTCTCCACCGGAGGCATCTATGTCGTCCGCTTCGTCTCCTGCGTCGCGCTCCACGCGATCTGGAACGGCTTCTCGGCGGTGCTCCTGTGGAGATGGCAGGCCGAGCTGGATGCGATCGAGCGCTGGTGGGACTGGTTCATCCCGCTTTTCAAGATCGCGGGCGTCTCCATGGTGCTCCATGCGCTCTACGACACGTCGCTGAAAAAGGAGAACGAGACCCTCGCGCTGCTCACCGCCGCGGTCAGTTTCGCGGCGTTCTTCTGGCTCTACGAGCGCATGAAGAAGGACGAGCCCGCCCTGACCGGCGTCCGCCCCGCCTGATCCGCCCAGCGCCGCCGCTTCGCTCCCGGGCCCCCCATCCGGTTCAGGCCGACTGCTCTTCTCCTCCACTTCGCCCCTTCGGCGTTTGTATTTCCTATGGGGATGCGGGGTGCATCCTCCGATTTTTAGGAGCGGGATATATGGGCAGACACAGTCCAGGCACAGCCCTGGTGGCGCTGTCGTGCCTCCTGGGCGTCTCGGCGGCGCCGCAGGAGGGAAAGACCAAGCCCGCCGCATCGGCCGCCATCGACTCGGGAGTTCGGGGCATCCCGAACTACGCGGCCGCGCTTCAGTCGCCCGTCGCCGACGACGGCGAGTTCCTCCGACGCCTGATGCTCGACCTGGTCGGGTATCCTCCGACAGCGCCGCAGCTGCGGGCCTTCATGGCCGACAGCTCCGAGGGCAAGCGCTCGGCGAAGATCGACGAGCTGCTCGCCACCGACGATTTCGCCGACTACTGGACGCGGCTCTTCGCGGAGGTCTACTTCGGCAATTACCACGACGTGGCCATGAATGTCGGGCCGGCTCTCTCCAGGCCGGCCAGTGCGAGGATCGTCGGCGACTTTCTCAAATGGTTCAAGCTCAAGCTGCAGAAGGACGCGTCTTACGCCGAGATCGTGTCGGCCATGCTGGATGCGCGGGGATCCGATGAAGGCGACCCCGCGCTCGCCTACAAACTCTCGTTCTACAACGGCGAGGCCGCCCCGATCGAGTTCGCCAACGGGGCGGCGCGGCACCTCCTGGGGATCCGGATGGTCTGCGCCCGGTGCCATGACCACCCGTTCGACGTATGGTCGGTCGAGGACTACTATGGTCTGGCTGATTTCATGTATCTCCAACGGGTCAAGCCCGAAGGCGGCGACACGAACTCGGCCGAGAAAGTGAAGGTCTCGTATGTCGAAAGTGACGAGCACATCGTCATCCCGGACAACAAGATCAAGAACGACGTTGTCAAGCAGGGGAAGATCGGCCCCGCCAAGACGCAGTTCCTCCAGATCGTCGAGGCCCCCAAGGGCGCCGATCGGATGAAGATGCTGGCGGGTTACATGACGGGAAAGAAGAACCCCCAGTTCGCCAAGGCGCTGGTCAACCGCGTCTGGAACTGGCTCCTGGGCCGCGGCCTGGTCCATCCCGTCGACGACTTCACGAGCAAGAACAAGCCGCTGTCGTCGGGCGTTTTGAACGGCCTGGCGCGGGACTTCGCCGACAATCGCTACTCGATCAAGCATCTGGTCAAGGTCATCTGCGCATCGGACACCTACCAGAGGTCCTGCGGCGGCGATTCGGCCTACACAAGGGTGGACTACTCCCGCGCGATGGTCCGGCAGCTCAACGGCGAGCAGCTGGTCAATTCGCTGCGGGTCGCGACGGGCGGCGCGCCCGGCCGAGACCATTCGGTCGTGATGCAGCTGGTGGGGAGTCTCTATCCGGCGGGGGCGGTCTGGACCGAGACCACGCCGCTGCCCGGCAATGCACGTCAGGCGCTGTTGCTCCGAAACAACACGGAGATTATGGGCTGGATCGGCGGGCCGGTGCTGAGCGCGATCAAGGCCGGTCCGGGGAGCGTCGAGGAGAAGGTGGACGATCTCTTCCTTTCGGCGCTGTCGCGGAGAGCGGACGATTCCGAGCGGCAGCGTTACGTGTCCTTCCTGAACGCGCATCCCGGCCAGGGCTACGAGGACGCCTACTGGAGTCTCCTGAACTCCTCGGAATTCGTCACGCGCCACTGAGCGAAGGCTGCGGGTCGCGGGCCCGGATCGCGGAGGGCGGTCCGGGCCCCTTTTTTCCGGCCCTTCGGGACCGGCGCAGCGCCGTTTCTCGTTCATCGGGGCTCCCCGGCGGTGTAAGATCGCTCCGCCATGTTTACCGGTATCGTCGCCCGACAGGGGCGCGTCCTGAGGCCGGGGCGGAGACTCGTCCTGGACACCGGCTGGCGCGACCTCGGCCACGGCGAGTCCGTCGCCGTTTCCGGCGTCTGCCTTACCGTCGCGAAGCTGGACGGTCCGAGCGCCGCCTTCGACCTCGTCAGCGAAACCCTTCGAAGAACGACGCTCGGAAGGCTCAAGCGCGGCGACCGAGTCAACCTCGAACGCGCCCTCCGCCATGGAGACCGTCTGAGCGGCCATCTCGTCCAGGGACACGTGGAAGGCACCGGCTTGGTCGTCCAGGCCGGCCCCACCCTTCGCGTAGAGACGGAGCTCGCAGCCCAGATGACCTCCAAGGGCTCGATCGCCGTCGACGGCGTGAGCCTCACCATCGTCGACGTCGATCCGGGGGCCTTCACCGTCGCGCTCATCCCGACCACGAGGAAGCTCACGACGCTGGGACGCGTGAAGAAGGGCGCGCGGGTGAATCTCGAACTCGACTTCCTGGCCCGCCGCCCGAAAAAGGAGTCCCGGCTGACGCGGGAGTTCCTGGAACGGGCCGGGTTCTAGCGCAGCTCCAGGGCGGCGTGGAAGCGGATCCCCTTCTCCCCCTCCAGCGCCTCCAAGGCCGCCCAGCGGACCGCGTTGAGGGGCTCGAGGTTTCGGCGGAGCGCCGATTCCTGCTCGTCGATCTTGCGATCGATGGCTTCGTTGTAGGCCCGGACGATGTCGGCCTCCGTCGGCGTTCCCCGTCGCCGAAGCTCGCCCTCGACTTCCGCCCGCAACGCCGGTCCATTCAGAGTCTGGTAGATGAGCTGTTTGGACGCGTGGTGCAGGCTGCCGTCGAGCGAGGCGCGAACCAGCGGCGGAAGGAGGTAGCCGCACGCCAGCGACGGGTCGGCCCCGAAGCCCTCCTCCTTCAAACGGGTCCGGAGCTTCCGGAATTCCGAGGTCTCCTCGAAGCCTCCCCCCTCGGCCGCCGTCTGGACGACCTGGGTCGTGAAGGCCGCATTGTTCCCGATGACGAGGATGTCCTTCACCGCCCCATAAGTCGGACTCAGGAGGTCATTGATCTGCAGTCCATCGGGCCAGGACCAGGAGTTCAGCGTGACGTCGCCGACCTTGAACGAGCTGAAGTACTTCGAATCTCCGAAGCCGCCGGCGATCTTGCGAACCATCCCGTTGAGCGCCTCTACCGCCGCCGCCGGATCCCGCGTGGGCAGCAGCAGGGCGAACGTCGTATAGGATCGCCCCCCGTGTTCCTCGACCCCGGTCACGAAGGCCATTCCATTCTGCAACTGCGGGAGGAGATTCGACTGGAGGCCGCCGTCGTCGAGGGCCTGCAGGGCCTGGTGGACCGTGCTCGCGGCGAAGTCCTTCGGACCCGATCCCACGACCAGACTCCGGAGCCAGGCCATCAGATCCGCGCCCCCGGTATTGGTCAGCAGGAGGCCCGTAGCGGATCCGGGAGTCCAGGTCCGCAGGTCGTACGGCGGGGGCGTCGAATGGAGCGGCAGGGCCCGGTCGAGCTGGGCGTCGAGCCTGAGCATCGATTCGGAGAGATCTCCCGAAATCGTCAGTCCCCTCGCGGTGGGCCAGCTCACGTAGGGCAGAACGCCGCTGGCCTGCAGCGCCTGGCGGACCGCCAGGAGGCCGGAGGAGCCTTCGAAGACGACCCTCCCCGCCATTGGCCGAGGGCTTTCCTCCTCCTTCCCCTGCCGCCGGAGCGCCTGGCTCAGCAGCCCCTTGTCGCTGCTGGCGATGGCCAGCGATCCCACGAGCGCCACCCGGATCTCTTGTGGGCCTTGCCGGAGAACCAGGCAAGTCTGTCCGTCGATCGTCTCCGTAGGCAGGAAAAGCCCCGCGAACGGCGTCGCCAGGTAATAAAGCCAGCGCAGACGGACAATCGCGCAAAAGGGCGCTTTCGGGATCGCGTCCTTCACCTGGAGCGTCGCGATCAGGTCGTCGCCGATCACATCGATAAGACGGGCCTGATTCCGCGCGAACGGCTTTCGTTCGTCCTCCAGGTCATCGAGCGTCGGCATCCCGCTGGTTTTGAGGAGATCATTGAATTGCCGGCGAAGGACGGCGTCGTGGAGCACCCGGCGGTCGAGCGCCCTCCAGGCGGGCGCCGCCTTAATCCTCTGGAGGTGCCCCTCCAAGCCGCGCGCGCGGAAGACGACGTTGGCGCCGATGGGTACGTAGAGGCCGGCGTCATGCTCGACCCCGTAGTACTGAAGCGTGCGGAGCCCGATGTAGA
>DATGFI010000606.1:0-2677 GCA_035309205.1 Planctomycetota bacterium
CTCGCCCTCGAAGTTGAGAAGGATGCGGTGGCGGAGCGCGGGGTGGGCCGCGGCCTTGACGTCCTGGAAGCCGGCATTGAAGCGGCCGTCGACCAGGGCCGCGACCTTCGCGGCCAGGACGAGCGACTGGGCACCGCGCGGGCTGGACCCGTAGCGGACGTACTTCCGGACCGTCTCCGGCGCGAGTTCCGATTCCGGGTGCGTCGCCCAGACCAGGCGGGAGACGTAGTCCTTCACGTGAGGCGCGGCGACGACGTCGCGAACCAGCGCCTGGTGAACGAGCACCTTGGCGCCGTCGATGACCTTGTCGATCTGGACGTTCTGCTTGTCGGTGGTCCGTTCCAGGATGCGGCGGAGCTCGTCCAGCGAGGAGAACGAGACCATGATCTTGAAGAGGAATCGATCGAGCTGGGCTTCCGGCAGCGGGTAGGTCCCTTCCATCTCGAGCGGATTCTGCGTGGCGAGTACGAGGAAGGGCTCCTCCAGGACGTAGCGCTGGCCGCCCACGGTGACGGCGTGCTCCTGCATGGCCTCGAGCATGGCCGACTGCGTCTTGGGGGTCGCGCGGTTGATCTCGTCCGCCAGGGCGATCTGGGTGAAGATCGGGCCGGCCTGGAACTTGAACACCCGCTCGCCCTGGGCGTTCTGGGCGACGAGATTCGTGCCCAGGATGTCGGCGGGCATGAGATCGGGCGTGAACTGGATGCGGTTGAATTTGAGCTGAAGGACGCTCCCCAGGGTCCGCACGAGCAGGGTCTTCCCCAGGCCCGGGACGCCTTCCAGGAGGCAGTGACCGCCGGCGAAGAGGGCGGTCAGCACGCTCCGAATCACCTCGTGGTGACCCACGATCACCTTGCCGAGCTCCGCTTCGATCCGGCGGAAGTCCTTCTGGAAGTCCGCCACCTGTTCCTTGGGGTCGCTCATGTCCTCACCTCATTCTGGGTTCTATTCCTTGGGCTTCTGCTGGGATTTCTTCTTCGCGTCGAGAAGCCGGTTCAGGTACGTGCCCGCCTCGGGCTTGGGCTCCGCCGGCGCCGGGGGAGGCGGGGGCGGGGCAGGGGTCGTCGGGGTCCGAGCTGCCGGGCCGGGAAGCTCCGGCTTGGGGGCCCCGGACGGTTCGCCCAGATCGACGCGACCTTCGATCTGAGGCAGCTGTTCGGCCCGGACCTCCTGCTTCGCCCTCGCCAGCTGACGGATCGCCGCGGGCACTTCGGCCTCCTTCGCGGGGCGGGGGGTGCGCTTCCAGGTCGAACGGACGCGTCGGCCGACGGCGGGCCAGTCCACCGCGACGCGGCGAATGAAGATGTCCAGGGGGAACATCGCCAGCACGAATATGAGGAGGGACGGCCACAGCGGCATCGACACGCCCGCCGACTTGGCCAGCGGCGCATAGACCGGGGTGTCCAGCGCCAGGCGTCGGCCTCCGGTGCGTTCGTGGAGCTGGCTCAGCAGCGAGAGATTGAACTTAAGATCGCGGTACTCCGCGGCGTAGGAGAGCGGCACCCCCTGCGACAGGTACCCTTTTTCCCCGTGCGCCCCTTCGAAGGTGCCCGTCACGGTATAGACGCCGACGGCTCCCGCCTCGAATTCGGCTTCGTAGCGTCCCGGACCCACCTGCCGGAATCCGAGCGACTGCTTCTTGCCCGCCGGCGAGGTGACGGAACCCTGGAACTGCAGCGTGTGGATGAACTTGCCCTGCTCGTCGATCGCATCAATGATCACCTTCCCTTTGCCGCCGTCGATCTGGGTCTGCACGGCGTAGGGGGAGCGCGGGACCGTCCGGAGCACCGAGCGGACGGCCTGGCTCCAGAATTTCCGGTAGTTCTCCCAGGCGACCCAGCTGCGGGCCCAGCGGGCCTTCGCGTCCGACGTGAAGGCGATGGTCCGGCCCAGTCCGTAGGTCCATTCGGTCATCAGGCTGTCGAACTGCGTCTCGCCACCGGTTTGGTCCTTGGGAACGAGGGCGCCGAGGGAAGTCTTCGAGAGCGGCTTGGGGTGCGTGATCGTATACCCATGGAGGAAGGGGATCGCATTCTGCGGGATTCCCTTGAGCGCCTCCGTGACGCCCATCACCACCGGGGGGATGTCCCCCTCGATGATCATCGAGCGCTGGATCGTCGCGGCCTCCTTGATGAAGATCTGGGGAAGCTTGGCGGGGTCGGTGACTTCATAGAAACGGCCACCGGCGCGCTGGGCCGTCCGCTGCATCCGCGCGATGTCGCTCGCCCCGTGCGGGCTGATGGCGACGGTGCTGATGGTGATCCGGTCCTTCACGATCGCGTCGACCGTCGAGTCGCTCGGCCCGTCGGGATCGGCATCGGAGATGACCACGATGTGCTTCGATGCCGCGGTGACGGGCGCGAGGCCCAGATGCGCCTTCTGATACGCGAGCTCGAAGCTCGGCATGTCCCAGGGCTGGCAGTTGTCCAGGAGCGCGTGGAGCTTGCCGCGGTCCTGGACGAGCTGCATGGGGAAGAGCCATTCCTCGGTCTGGTTGCCGTAGAGCACGACGCCCATGTAGTCGCGCGGCCCCAGGACGTTGAGGGCGGCCTTGCCGATCTGCTTGGCCCAGTAGTTGCCGTCGGCGATTTCGCAGGTGTGGAGGATGAGGCAGAGCGCTCCGTTGGGGATGACGCGGCGCTGCGGCTGCTCCATGGTCACCGGCAGGAGCTCCTCG
>DATGFI010000607.1:0-4415 GCA_035309205.1 Planctomycetota bacterium
GGCCGGGCGGAAGGACGGTGACGCTGTAGACCAGGACGTCGTGGACCGAACCCGCCAGGTCGATGGCATGCTGGGAGAAGGTCGCCGTGTGCAGGAAGCCGACGCTCTCGAAGAAGCCTCGCGCATCCTTCTGCACGTCCAGGACCGAGGCGTTCAGGATCGCGATGCCGATTTCCGGAGCGAGATGCATGAACTCGTGGACCAGCATCCGGGCCAAGCCGCGGCGCCGGTACTCCGGGTCCATCGCGACGCGGAGTTCCGCGACGTG
The DNA here is from genome assembly GCA_035309205.1 of Planctomycetota bacterium. Classification (GTDB taxonomy): domain Bacteria; phylum Planctomycetota; class MHYJ01; order MHYJ01; family JACPRB01; genus JACQFK01. The sequence goes on from DATGFI010000607.1 coordinate 269, forward strand.
ACGCGACCAGCCTCGCCGGTCTCGATGCAGGGTCGCGTCGGCAACCACCCGGGAGCCGTCCAGGACCAGCAGGGGCAGCACGTTCGAATAGTCGAGATTCCGGATCCAGCCCTGGATCACCGCGGAGCGGGTGACGTCGTCCTTGAACAGCTGCCGCTCGTCGACCGGAATCCTCGAGAAGAGGCGGGCCAGGTCCGTTTGGTCAGCGGCCTGCATCGGCCGAAGCAGCAGGCCGCCTTCGAGGCGCCTGGGGTAGCGCGAAAGCAGACCGCTCATGACTCCCTCCTCATCCTGTCATCACGCACTCAACAGTAGCCGATCCACGTCCGGGCGCGGTTGACTTGCGGTAAAGGCGCTGCTAAGATTCGCGCGCATGTCCCGCGATTTTCTGAACAAGGCGCGCCGCGTCGTCGTCAAGGCGGGCACCCGTTCGCTACTCGACGAGAACCAGAAGCCCGACCTGGTCATGATCCGGCGTCTGCTCGAGGAGATCGTTGCCCTGCGCTCCGAAGGACGAAGCGTGATCTTCGTGTCCTCCGGGGCGATCGGGACCGGCCTGGGACCTCTGGGCTTCACGAAGCGTCCGGACTCCATCGAGGAGCTCCAGGCCGCCGCCGCGGTGGGCCAGTCCCGCCTCATGCAAGTCTACAACGGCATCCTGGAACCGATGGGGTATTCCGTCGCTCAGATCCTCTTGACGCACGAGGATTTCCAGGACCGCCGGCGCTACCTCAATCTCCGGAACGTCATGGGTGTGCTCGAGGGCCGGAGGGTCCTGCCGGTCATCAACGAGAACGACACGGTCGGCGTCGACGAGATCAAATTCGGCGACAACGACATTCTCGCGGGCCTGGTCGCCAACGCCGTGGATGCCGAGGTGACGATCCTGCTTTCGGACGTGGACGGGTTCCTCATCGACGGCAAGGTCCAATCCGAGGTGCGCGAGGTGTCGCCGGAGGTCGAGGCTGCGGCGGGCGGAACCACGGGCCTGGGGAGCGGGGGGATGATCTCGAAGATCCGCTGCGCCAAGACGGTGACCGCAGCCGGTGGCTCGCTGCTGCTGATCAGCGGCAAGAAGGTCACGCTCCGCGAGGCCCTGAAGGGGTCGTCGGGAACCTTATTCCTGCCCACGGGGACGAGGCTGGACCATCGCAAGCGCTGGATCGCCCATACCCTGAAGGCGGCGGGGACCCTGACGGTGGACGCGGGCGGCGCGACGGCCCTCCAGAGGAAGGGGAAGAGCCTGCTCGCGGTCGGCGTCACGGCGTGCGAAGGGTCCTTCGACGTCGGCGATCCGGTTGAGATCTGCGACGCGTCGGGCACGGCGATCGCCAAGGGCCTCGTGAATTACTCGTCGGCCGACTTGCGCCGCATCATGGGGAAACGCGCGGACGAGATCGAAAAGGTGCTGGGATACCGCCCCTCGGACGAGTTGATTCACCGGGACAACCTCGTCCTGACGGTTCCGTAAACGTTTACCCGGAGGCTGTTTCTTGGGATAATCTCCCTTCCGTTCCCGATCCGAGGGTCCCTGATGGCTGGGTGGGTGCTTCATGAGCTTCGTTGAAGATCAGGCCAGGCGGGCGCGCGAAGCGTCCATTCTGCTCCGGCGCGCGACGGCCGGATCGAAGTCGGCGGCCCTTAAAGCGATGGGCGCGCGGCTCAAGTCCCGCCTGCCGGACATCCTTGAGGCCAACAAGGCGGATCTGGATCAGGCCAAGGCCGAGAAGCTGAGCGATGCAAAGCTGGACCGTCTGAAGCTCGACGAAAAGCGGGTCGACGAGATCGCCAAGGCCCTGACCGACATCGGCGACCAGCCCGACCCCGTCAACCGGGTCTATGACGAGCGCAAGGCGCCTTCGGGAGTCACCTGCAAGCGGGTCCGCGTGCCGATCGGCGTCATCCTGATGATCTTCGAGTCCCGCCCGAACGTGACCGCCGAGGCGGCGGCGCTCTGCCTGCGCGCGGGGAATGCGGTGCTGCTCAAGGGGGGCCACGAGGCTGCGCGGACGAATCGGATGATCGCGACCTGTCTCCAGGGAGCCGTGGCCCAGGAGGGCCTGCCTACCGACGCGGTCCAGCTCGTCGAGGGAGGGCATGAGGCCATCGACGAACTGCTCCTCCTGGACCGGTGGATCGACGTCGTCATCCCCCGCGGAGGGGAAGGGCTGATCCGCTCAGTCGTCGAGAAGGCCCGGATGCCCGTCATCAAGCATTACAAGGGGAACTGTCACGTCTACGTCGACGAGGCCGCGGACCCCATCATGGCCAGGACGATCGTGCTGAATGCGAAGACTCAGCGGCCGGCGACCTGCAATGCGGCGGAGAAGCTGCTGATCCACGAGCGGGTCGCGGAGAAGCTGCTCCCCCAGATCGCCGAGCGCCTGATCAAGGCGGGCGTGAAGCTCCGCGGGGACGACGCAGCGCGGCGCCTGATCAAGGACATGAAGGTGGCGACCGAGCAGGACTGGAGCGAGGAGTATCTGGACCTCATCATGAGCGTCAAGGTCGTCAGAGACCTGGATGAGGCGATCCGGCACATCAACACGTACGGCTCCTCCCATACCGACGCCATCGTGACCGGGAACGAAATGGCGGCCCGCCGCTTCCTGAACGAGGTGGATTCCTCGTCGGTGATGTGGAACTGCTCGACCCGGCTGGCGGACGGCGGCCAGTACGGCCTGGGGGCGGAAATCGGCATCTCCACGGAGCGGCTGCACGCCCGCGGTCCGATGGGAGCCGAGGAACTCACCTGCCTGAAATGGGTGGTGACCGGCACGGGCCAGCTCCGCCAGTAGGATCCGAGTCTTCACATTTCTTGCAATTTCTGCCCTCCATCCGACGTAAGATACCCATAAAGGCACCCATTATGGGAAGTTATGGGTGCCCGGCCTCTTACCCATCTAGTCCGGGGCGGCCCGTCTCACCCACGGCCGCCCCTTCTTATTTTCAGCCCCCTTCGGTAAACTCCGGGCCGGCATGAACGACCCTCAGGCCCCCCGGGGCTGGATCACCCGCACCATCGTGGGCATCGTCCTGGCCACCTTCTTCTCCGATGTCAGCCATGAGCTGTGCACGTCGGTCCTCCCGCTCTATCTGGGCAGCCTGGGCCTGGGCGCCGCCTCCCTGGGCCTGATCGAGGGAGTCGCCGACTTCCTGGTCAGCCTGTCCAAGCTCGGCGGTGGGTTCGCGGGCCACCGTCTCCGCCGCAAGCAGCCCTTCGTCGTCCTGGGTTACCTCCTAACGGGAGTCGCGACCAGCGCCATGGGACTCGTGCACACGCTTCCCGCGCTCCTCTCCCTTCGGGTCACCGCCTGGGTCAGCCGCGGCTTCCGCGGCCCGCTTCGCGATTTCCTGATCTCGGATGAAGTCCAGCAGACCCACTACGGGCGGGCGTACGGGCTCGAGCGAGCGGGGGACATGCTGGGAGCCGTCCTGGGGCCGATCCTGGCAACCCTCCTGATCTGGGCGGGAATCTCCGTCTCCCGGATCTTCCTCTGGGCCCTGGTTCCGGGCCTCTGCGCCGCGGCGGCCGTCCTGTTTCTGGTCAAGGAGCGAGTGCCCCAGGAGACACCCCGGGGCGAGGGGGCCCCGACGCCCAAGCCCGCGTTTCCGCGATCCCTCTGGCTCCTCCTGGTCGGCGTCTGGCTCTTCGGCCTGGGCGACTTCTCCCGAAGCTTCCTGATCTGGATCGCCGCGCGAAGCCTCGGGGAGCACGGCGGCTCGATCGGGGGTTCGATCCCCCTCGCGGTGCTCTTCTACGCCGTCCACAACCTGGTCAGCGCGGCCGCCGCTTATCCGATCGGCCGCTGGGCCGACCGGCGCTCCAAAATCCGCATTCTGCTCGGGGGCTACGTCCTGGGCATCGCGACCAACCTGCTCCTGGCGCTCCGGGGCGGGCAGGTCGCCGGGGTCGTCGTCGCCATCGTCCTATCGGGCGTCTACATCGCCGTCGAGGAAGTGGTGGAGAAGTCGTCCGTCTCTCAGCTCCTCCCCCGCGAGCTGCGCAGCCTGGGCCTGGGCATTCTGGCCAGCGGCAACGCGGTCGGCGACATGGTGTCGAGCCTGACCGTGGGCTTTCTTCTGGAGCGCGGAACGCCGCTGGTGGCCTTCGGGGTGGCGGCCGCCGCAGGATCGCTGGGCGTGC
>DATGFI010000608.1:0-5493 GCA_035309205.1 Planctomycetota bacterium
CAGGCCGCCGCCAAGTCAAAGGAGGTCGCCGAGATCAAGGCCGCCTTCGAGAAGTCCCGCAAAGCTCGCGAGATCCTCGCCAAAAGCCCCGAGGATCCTGCCGCGTGCCTCGAGTACGGACTCTATCTTTGCCTTTCCAAAGGCCAGTGGGACCTGGGTCTTCCCGTGCTCGCCAAAGCCCCGGACGGGCCGTACCGGACCCTGGCGACCCGCGAGCTCGCGGCCCCCCAGGGAGCGACCGAGCAGGCCAGTCTAGGCGATTTCTACTGGGATCTGGTCGACAAGGAAAGCGGCTCCGCCAAGGCGGCTCTGCGATCGCGTGCCCTCTACTGGTACGACCGCGCGCTCGGGGGCCTCGAGGGGCTCCTGCGGGTGCGCGCCGAGAAACGTCTCACGGAGGCCGAAATCTCCCAGTTCGGCTCCCTGGACCTCCTCAAGCTCATCGATCCGGCGAGAGATTCGGTGGTCACCCAGTGGAAGATGGAGAACGGCATCCTCTACAGCGGGATGAACTTCCGATCCCGGCTCCAGGTCCCGTATCAGCCGCCCGAGGAATACGACCTCACGATGGTCTTCACGACCACGGGGGACGGGAATCCCCTCTTCATGGGCCTGGTGGCGGGCGGCACCCAGTGCCACGTGTTCATCGACGGCTGGAACAAGACGGGCATCGACAACATCGACAAGAAAGGAACGCCGCTCACGCAGGGGACCAACTTCCTCAACTACGGGAAGGGGGAAACATACGGGAAGGACAACACCGTCGTGGTGGCCGTCCGCAAGAAGGGCATCACCCTTACGGTGAACGGCAAAACGGCGTTCACGTGGGAGGGACCCCTCAGCCGGCTTTCTCCCAATCCCGACTGGAGCGTTCCCAATCCCCAGGCCCTTTATCTCGGAGCCTGGGACCGGCCGCTGGCGATCCGGAAATACGCGCTGACGCCGATCTCCGGCCAGGGACGCCGCTTGCGCTGAGTCCCGGAAGGGCCCGCGCTCCCCGACGCCTACTTCGTCACGAGCTCGGAAAGGAGCGACTGGACGGCGGCGAAGGCGTCGTCGACGGTGATCGCGGCCATGGAGCCCTGGCCGAGTTCTCCCTTCAGGACGACGCGGTGGTGCGGGTTGTAGGGTCCATAGGTCCGGGGATCCTTGGGCCCGAAGAGGGCGACGGAAGGGGTGGAGACCGCGCTCGAGAGGTGCAGGGGGCCGGAGTCGCAGCCGACATAAAGGCGGGCGCTGCGGATCAGCTCGGCCAGATCGAGGATGTTCCGGGTCTCCATGGCCAGGACGGCCGCGCCCTTGCTGGCGGCGACGATCTCCTCCGCCAGAGGCCGTTCGCCCGGACCCCAGCTGATCACGGGCTTGAGAGGCGTCCGGCGGCCGATCCGCTCCGCCAGTTCGCCGAAGCGCTCGGGCATCCAGCGCTTCTGGGCGCCGAAGTCGCTCGTCCCCGGATGGATCACGGCATAGTCCCGGAGGCTCGACGCGCAGAGGAAAGCGTCCACTCGAGCACGGCCGTCCTTGGTCTCGGGCAGGCGGTAGCTCGCGGTCGTGATCGGGACGCCCAGGTGCCCGACCAGGGCGAGGAACTTCTCGACGCGGTTGATCTTTTCGGTCCCGCCCGGCGGCGTCACGTGCTCGTTGTTGAAGAAGTAGTTGTTCTCCTTGCAGTGGCCGCGGCTGAAGCCCACCCGGCGGCGCGCGCCGCTCAGGAGTCCGTGCATCGCGCCCTTCAGGTTGCCCTGGAAGTCCAGGGCGATCGTGTAGTTCTGGCGGCGGATCTCGCTCCAGAAGGCCGAAAACTCGGTGACCATCTCACGCCAGTGCTTGGGCTGGTGGAGGTAGCGCGCCCAGCGCTTCCGCCGGTAGAGGTGGACCCGGTCGACGGAGGGATGGTTCGAGATCAGGTCGTGCGCGCGGTCCTCGACGACGTAGCCGATGAACGCGCCCGGAAGCCCGCGACGGAGGGCTTCGAGGGCGGGAAGGGTGTTGATGACGTCACCCACGGCGCTGAGGCGGATGAAGAGGATGCGGGGCGCGTCGCTCACGCGGGCTTCGACTTGAGGATGTTGATCGGGGCCATCGCCGGGAGCCGACAGCTTCCCAGGCGGACGACAAAGGTGTCGGCGAAGGCGTGTTGTCCGGAGAGGCATGCGTGGCTGACGCGGTCGGTGAAGACCATCCAAGCCTGGAAGGGCTTGAAGCGGAACTCCTGGTGTCCCTCGGGCGTCGACTGGAAAGCGGGGGTGTCCTTCATGAAGTTGTGGAAGCGCCGCATGGCCCGGTCGTAGGGCGACGAGTCGAGGAACTTGGCCGGAGGGATGAGGGCTGCCAGGCCGTTGGCCAGGCCCGTCCGGACCTTGTCGAGAACGCTCTCATCCATGTCGGTCCCGCCGTTCCGGGGCAGGATGCCGGCCTGCGAGGCATAGCGGCGGTAAAGCTCGGAGAAGGAGCCCTTCGTGACCCAGACGCGGTCTTCGGTCGGGTTGACATTGACGAAGAAGCGGATGATGCCGTCCCCGTGGGTCGCGCCGTAGGCGCCGGCATCGACGTGAACGAGCTCATTGGACGCATGGGCGGGGAGGTCCCGGCCCTTTTCCTGCAGCGGCCGGAAGCTCGCGGTGCCGACCAGCCAGTCCCGGGTCAGGCCCGGCATGGTCCGAGTCAGGAAGGCCTGGACGCGTCCGTTGTGCTCCTTCAGGATGCGCTGGGCGCGGTCAATGACCGCCGGCGTCCCTTTGATCCCGATGATTTTTCCCGCTTCTGGATGAAAGCTGATGTTCTTGGATGCCAAATGCTTAGGCATCTCCTGCCGCAGGAATTCCAGATCGTCGGCGGAGGGAAGATCGATGGGACATTCGGGAAAGTAGACGATTTTCCCCTGCTCCAGGTCGTCCGATAGGGTATCGGGGGGAACCTGAGCCAATTGGGCTTTGGAATACGTCGCGAGCATGGCTCAGATATTATCGGTCCCAGAGGCAAAATCAAGCTTAGAAAATGGAAACAAAAAGAAGGATTCCCGGGCTCCCGCCGCGAAGGGGGCGGGTCTTGGGGGAGGGGAAGTCTGAAGGAGAGTGCTGTGCAAGCGGCCCTGCTGGATCGTCACCTGCTTCTCGCTGGCGCTGGCCTCCCTCGGGACGAGCGAAGGCGCCTTCTGGACCACGGCGGTCGACCTGGGGGGCGAGCGGGGCGGAGTCTCTGCGGCCATTGTGAACACGGGGGGGAATGCCGGAGGAGCGCTCGCTCGGACGGAAGCCGGAGCCGTCAAGGCTGCTTGGGACGCTCCGTCAGGGCCGGGTTTTCCCGCTCCCCCAGCTTCACGTACTTCGCGAACACGTAGAACGCCGACGTGATCGCGATCACGAAGCCCGCCCAGCCGTCCAGGAAGCCGAGCTTGAGGAAGTAGCAGCCGATGAACTTGCCCCAAGGGTGGACGAGCGCCTTCAGGATCCCGAAGCGCTTGCCCTTCTGCTGCCATTCCTCGGACACCACGTCGGAATACTTGTCCACGGTCCGCAGCTGGTCCTTGAAGTTGTCGTACGTGAAGTGCAGGAGGTCGGCATCCATCTTCCGGATCGGGCCCTTGGGGACGAGCCGGTAGTGGGGCTCGTGGCCCTCGCAGCTCGTCCCTTCGCGCCGGAAGAAGCGCACCTTCCAGTCGGGGTACCAGCCCCCGTGGTCGATCCAGCGGCCCAGGTACCACGTGTGGCGCCGGAGCTCGAAGCCGCCGATCCCGTCCAGTCCCGGCAGGGCCTTCTGGATGGCCTCCTTCAGCGGGGGGGAACAGCGCTCGTCGGCATCGAGGCAGAGCACCCAGTCGCCCGTCGCCTGCGAGAGCGCGTAGTTGATCTGCTCGATGAAGCCGTTCCACTTGCGGTAGAGGACTTTAGGAGTGAACTCCTTGGCGATCTCGACCGTCTTGTCCGTGCTGCCGGAATCGACCACGACGATCTCGTCGCACCAGGAGACGCTCTGGAGGCATTCGCGGATGTGCGACTCCTCGTTCATGCAGATGATCGTGGCCGAGATCTTGGGAGGCATCTAAGCGCGCCATTATAGACCCCGCGGCGACGATTGGAAGCCTTGCTCCGATCCGGACCCTGTGCTAACCTGCGGCCCACGTGACCAGACCCCCCGCGGTTTCCGTCATCATCGTCAATTTCAACGGCGGCGAGTTCACCCCCGCCTGCCTCGACTCCATCCCGGCCGGCACCGAGGTTCTCGTCGTCGACAACGGCTCCAAGGACGGGTCGCCGGAGGCGATCGCGGAGAAGTATCCGTCGGTCCAGCTGCTCCGGAACCCCTCCAACTTCGGCTTCGCCCGGGCCGTGAACCAGGGGATCGCCGCCTCGAGCGGCCGCTACGTCTGCCTCCTGAACAACGACGCCCGGCTCTCGCCGGGCGCGCTCTCCACGCTCATGGCCTACATGGACGCGCATCCGGGCGTCGGGATGACTGCCCCGCAGCTCCTGCACGAGGACGGCCGGAAGCAGCATTCGTTCGACAACTTCCCGTCGCTCGCGACCGCCTTCCTCAACAAGAGCCTGCTCCGGCTCTTCGCGCCGGGAAGCTACCCGTCGAAGAAGCAGGAAATCTCGGAGCCGCGCGAGGTCGAGTCGGTGATCGGCGCCTGCATGATGGTGCGCCGCGACGTCATCGACCGGATCGGCCCCCTCGACGAGCGCTACTTCCTGTTCCTCGAGGAGACGGACTGGTGCCTCCGGTGCCGGCGGGCGGGCTACGGGGTCGTCTTCGTGCCGGGGTCGACGGTGGTCCATCTGCAGGGGAAGACGCGCGACCAGGTCCGGGTGAGAGGCCGCATCGAGTACACGCGCTCCTACTTCCGCTACTTCCGAAAGAACCGGCCGATCGCCTACCCGATCCTCCGGCTGTTCTTCCCGGTCAAGACGCTCGTGGAATTCCTGTTCCAGACCCTGGGGCTCTGGCTACCCGGGGTCCGGCGCCGCTGGGTGGAGACGGCAGCCCTCCTGGGCTGGCAGCTGTGCCTGGCGCCCCGGAGCTGGGGGCTCTCCCAGGGAATCGAGCCGCATTTCCTCCTGCTCCGCGACGGTACCCGCGTCCTGGAGGAGCACGCCGAGGCGTTCAACGACTTCGACGGCAAGCGGCGGCAGACCAAGGTGCTGAAGGACCTGAACTGGAAGCGGACCCTGGAGTACGCCGCCGGCGACCGGTCCTACTTCATCAAGATCTACAAGGCGCCCGTCTGGTCGCGCCGCGTGAAGAACCTCCTCTTCGGCTCCAGGGCCCGGCGCGAGTGGACCATGTCGCTCGGCGTCCACGAGCGAGGGATCCCGCAGGCGCCGGTCGTCGCGATGCGGGAGGACGGGGCCGAAACCTGGGTCGCGATCCAGAAGCTGGCGGACTGGGCGCAGCTGCAAGCGACGCTCCTGGGGCAATCGGACCGGCGCAAGCTCTCGACCGCCTACGGCCGCTTCGCCCGGCGGCTGCATGACGCGGGCATCTGGCAGTACG
>DATGFI010000609.1:0-4956 GCA_035309205.1 Planctomycetota bacterium
CACAGATCCAAGGGCGAAATATGCGGACCTGTCAGGTTCAGGTGTTCGGCCCGGACGCGCATCGGGTGCTCTCCCAGACGGTTCTGAACGCTTCCGTCCCCCCCGTCGGCCCAGTCCCGGTCCCTGGTCGTGTATCCGACCAGCCTGCACCCTCGGTTTCCGAGCCGGGTCCGCTGGAGATGGGGCGAACAGCGTCCCCGCGATTGGCGCCGGGACTCCCACCCGGAGGTCGAGCGACCTCGGACAGGCCGGCTTCCTCCCCGGAGCTGCCCGAGCGGGAAAAACGGGGTAGTCCCGTCTACCGCCCGACCCGCGTCCTGCCGCCGTGAAGGCGTGACGGCACGTGCACGTACTGCCGGTCCCGTCTCAACCCGAGCCGGGAGTCGGAAACCTCGGGTCCGCGGAGCCGGTAATGCGGAACGGAGGCGGTTGTTCGGGCGTCTAACCAGTGGTATAATCCTCAGCGCGGAGAGGCGGTCATGCAAGACGTCGATGTGGGCGGAATCCTCCACGGCCACAAGCTTCTCGAAAAGGTCGGCCGGGGCCATTACGGCGAGGTGTGGCGCGCCGAGTACCTGGGCCACGAGGTCGCTCTGAAGATTTTCACCGGCGACCGCAAGCCGGCGCATCTCCGGCGCGAGGTGTTCGCACAGTACGCTCTGGGTCGTCTCGACGGCGAAGAGGGCCGCTGGTTCCCCCGCGTGGATCACCTCGACCTTGATGCCGACCCGCCCTATCTGCGGATGGAATTCATCGAGGGCTTGCCGCTGGAGTCCCTTCTGGCCAACCCGGCGTTGTCGCTCGATGAGCGCCTCTCGATCGGTGAGCAGGTGCTTCGGGCCCTCGCGGCCGTGCACGCCCACGACTTCGTCCACGGCGATCTCTCTCCCCTCAATGTCCTGGTGACGTCCTCGCGCGACGTGCGGCTGATCGACGTCGGCTACGGCGCGCTCTTTGATGCGACAGCGGACGTGGCGCTGTCCACCACGACCGAGGACCAGCCTGCCGGCGTAGCCTCGCCGTTGTACTCCGCCCCTGAGCGGTTCAAGGTCTCGGCGGACGGCTGCGGGAAGCCTTCGGACATCTTCTCCTTCGGCAAGCTCCTCTATCACATGATCACGGGGGAGCAGCCCTTCGTGATCAAGCCGGTGAGCCTGAAGTTCCGCGCCCTGGGCCGGCCCTGGGACGAATTCGTCTTCAAGTGCCTGGAGGAGAGGCCCGAGGCGCGATTCGCCGATGGCTCCGCCGCGCTGGGCGAGTACCGCAGGATCTTCCGTCCGGCCCTGGCTTCGGGCGAATACCGCGCCGAATGCCCCGAGTGCACGTCCGCCCAGTCCATCCCCGGCGGTTGGGCCGGGGAGCGCTACGACTGCCGCGGCTGTGGCCGCCGTCTCGAAGTCCTCTTCTATGACGACGCCTCGCGGTACGCGACGACGGCGCTCCTGAGCCCGTCCGAAGCGGCCGTGCCTCGGGATGTCGAAATCTTGGACGTCCGGACGGCGGGCCAATCGCGGAAGTTCTGCCCGTCCTGCGGCGGCGAGATGAAGATCGAGGCCAAGAAGTGCCGCCATTGCGGGACCTGGGCCGACGAGAGGGCGAAGCAGATCGTGGCGGCCGCAGCAAGCGCGGCCTCGCCTCCGGCCGAGCCGCCGTCGTACGTGGTGGCCTCGGTCGTCGCCTTCCTGGGCTACTTCTGCTTGTGGGTGCCCGGATTAATCCTCAATCTCTACTTCCTGGCCGCCGCCAATTCGGTGAAACGCGAGATCGGCCGGGAACCGGCGGGCTTGGGCGCCCTTCGCGCCCTCCTCATCATCTTCGTGTACCTGCCGCTGGCCTGCGTGGGCGCCCTGGCCATGCTGCTGCTCATCGGCAGCCTGATCGCGCGGTCCCTCTCCTGATCGCCCTTTGTGGCGCGCCGCCGCAGGGATTGCTATAGTTCAGCCTTCCATGACGATAGGGCACGGGTGGGACGTCCATAAACTGGTCTCCGGGCGAAAATTCCTGCTCGGAGGCATCGAGATCCCCCACCCGACCGGCCCCCTCGGCCACTCTGACGGCGATGTCCTCCTGCACGCGATCATCGACGCGCTCCTGGGCGCTGCGGGCCTGGGCGACATCGGCAGGCTTTTCCCCGACACCGACCCGTCGCTCCGGGGGATTTCCAGCCAGACGATGCTGGCCAAGGTTCTGGAGCTCCTGAAGGGGAAGTGGACGATCGTCAATATCGACGCGACGGTGATCACCGAGGCCCCGAAGATCGCCCCTCACCGTGACGCCATTCAAACAAGAGTATCCGCCTTAACAGGATGTTTTCAGGTGAACGTCAAGGCCAAGACCAGCGAGGGCTTGGGCTACGTTGGGGCCCGGGAGGCGATCGAGTGTCACGCCGTCGCGGAACTGAGGCCCGCATGAGGCTCCACAACACGCTGACCCACAAGACCCAGGATTTCGTGCCGGCCGAGGACGGCCATGTCAGGATGTACAACTGCGGCCCCACGGTCTACGGCGACCAGCACGTGGGCAACTACCGCACCTTCGCGTTCGCCGACACGCTCCGGCGCTACTTCGAATACAAGGGCTGGAAGGTCACGCAGATCATCAACATCACCGACGTCGGCCACCTGACCCAGGACCACATCGATACCGGCGAGGACAAGATCGACGTCATGGCCCGTAAGATGGGCTGGACCGCGCTCCAGGTCGCCGAGCACTTCATGAACCGCTTCTATGCCGACCGGAAGACCCTGATGATGCGCGAGCCGGCGAAGTTCACCCGGGCAACCGAGCACATCAGTCAGATGATCGCCCTCATCCAGCGGCTTCTGGACAATGGCGTCGCCTACAAGGTCGGCGGCAACGTGTACTTCGACGTCGCGAAGTTCCCCGGCTACGGGAAACTGTCCGGCAACACGCTCGAACACATGAAGATCGGCGCCTCGGAGCGAACGGGCGAGGAGATCAAGGAAAAGCGCCATCCCGCCGACTTTGCCTTGTGGAAGACCGACGCCAAGCACCTCATGCAGTGGGATGCCCCCTGGGGCCGGGGCTTTCCGGGCTGGCACATCGAGTGCTCGGCGATGTCGATGGCCTATCTCGGGGAAACCTTCGACATCCACACGGGCGGCGAAGACAACATCTTTCCGCATCACGAAGCTGAAATCGCGCAGGCCGAGGCGGCGACCGGGAAGCCCTTCGTCCGCGTCTGGATGCATGCCCGCCACATGCTCTGGGACGGCCAGAAAATCTCCAAGAGCCTGGGCAATGTCATTCTCGTCGAAGACATGCTGAAGAAGGGCTTTTCGCCGCAGGAAATCCGCTACGTGCTGGTTTCCACGCGGTACAGCCAGCAGGTGAATTTCTCCTGGCAGTCCTTTGAGGACGCCAGAAAGGCGCTCGGCTACATCCTCGAATTCCGGCGCCGCCTGCAGGACGCCGCGAAGAAGCCGGCGGGGAAGATCTCGATCGATCTGGAGCGGCACCGCGAGGACTTCGAATCCCGCATGGACGACGATCTCGACGTCGCCGGGGCCATCGGGGTGATTCAATCGTTCCGCAACGACGGCAACCGTGCGATCGATCAGGGCCTGGGCGGCGAGCCGGCGAAGGAGGCCCTTGCGCTCTTGGAACGCTTCGGCGACGTTTTCGGGATCCTCTCACCCACGGCGGAGGAGGTCGCCCCCGACCGGGTGATCGCCCTGGCCACGGCCAGGCTCGAAGCGCGGAAGCGGAAGGACTTCACGGCCGCCGACGAGGCCAGAGACCAGATCAAGGCCCTGGGGTGGTCGGTGGAAGATACCCGGGAGGGGATGAAGTTTCGGAAGCTCTAGAAGGGCATCCACCCTTTCTGGAAGATCCGGTCGATCAGCCAGAAGCAGCCCAGCAGGAGGATCGGCGCGGATCCGATTCTCACCAGACGGCGCTGCCTCTTTGCGGATTCCTCCTCGGTCGCTCCCTTCCGGATCCACGCCAGGAGGGGATAGGCGACCAGCAGGATCGCGATCTGCCCGAGTTCGACGCCCAAGTTGAACGAGACCACCGGGAGGACGACTGTGTCCAGATCCTGAAGGCGCTCGTGAAGGACGCTCGAGAATCCCAGGCCGTGCACGAGGCCGAACAGGAAGGTCAGCACCCACCGGTACCTGGCCTCCCGGATGAAGTAGTTCTCGGCCGCCACGTAGACGATCGACGCGGCGATCAAGGACTCCGTCACGGCCGACGGCAGACGGACCACGTCGAGGGCGGCGAGGAGAAGGGTGATGCTGTGGGCGATCGTGAACGAGGTGGCGATGCGCACCATCTCTCCCAGCCGGCGCGCGGCCAGGAGCAGCGCCAGAAGGAAGGAGATGTGGTCGTATCCGATGAAGATGTGGTGCATTCCCCAGAGCAGGAACTCTCCCGCCGTGGACCAGAAGGTCGGCTGGACGCGTCGGGCGGTGAGCTCCAGCTCGAAGGCCCCGTAGCGGGAAAAGCTGCGCCGGGCCCCGTCCCACGACACGATCACGATGGCATGGTGCTGATCGGTCTTCGTCGCGAAGAAGGCCCCCGCCACGAGGACGTTCTTCACCGGAGCGGAGGACGGGTAGCGGAACTGCAGCCGGGCGTGGGCGATGTACTTTTCGCCCGACGCGACGAAGGTTTCATAGAGGGGCTCCGGCGACTGCGGTTCCCCCGTCACCTCGACCCCGTTAATCTTCACCGTCATGCAGGCCCGGAGATACCGGATGATGTCGGGTCCGAGCGCCCGGAACTGGTTCTCGGTCAGCTCGACCGGACTCGCAGGGAGAGCGATCACCTTTTCCAGGCCCTGCATCGACACGTCGACGGACCAGGTGACGCCGGCATCGTTCACGTCGACGCGGGAAGAGGAGAATTTCTCGTCGTGGGCCCACGCTGCTGCGCCGGAGGCCGCCAGAAGAAGGGCAGTCGTCAGGACCTTCATGATTCAGTTACGCTTGA
>DATGFI010000610.1:0-2000 GCA_035309205.1 Planctomycetota bacterium
CGGATCGTCCGCCCGTCAATGTTTCCATCAAGTCCCTCCTCGATGCCTGAGTTCGTCCTGCGACCGCTCCCCGCCTGCCCCCCCAGGAGGCAAGGGCGGGCTTCGCTCCGCCGCCGGGCCCTGGCGATGGCGTCCCAGCCGCCGACCGTCCCGCATGCACCTCACGACCATGCAGCACCTCCCTGCGCGGACCGGCTGTGGAATTGCAAGCCGCATGCCAGAGCGGGAACGTGGCGTAGAAGCCGACTTCGGCGCCGGAATCAGCGCGGTAGACGGCGCGCCCCTTCGGACGCGCTAGATCCGATCTTCCCTGAACTACTCCGGCGTGGGCTTTTTCGCCCAGGGCGTACGCAGTCGTAGGTCCCCTGAGAAACCGGAGCTATACTCAGGAGCCATGGACGTTGAATCCCTCCTCACCGCGCCGGCCACCTGGGTCATCTCCATCTTCAACGTCGTCTGGTTCCTCTACGTCACGATGCACGGGGACACGAGAAACCCGGACACGCTCGTCCGCTTCGGCGCCACCGAGCGCTACCGCATCTGGAGCGAGGGAGAGTCCTGGAGGCTCCTGACCTCCTGCTTCCTTCACATCGGCTGGATCCATCTCCTCTGGAACACCTACATGATGTTCGGCTGGTGCGCCCGCGTGGAACAGGAGCTGGGGACCGTCCGCTTCGTCATGGCGTATCTGATGACCGGGATCGGCGCCTCCGCGATCAGCGTCCTGGGTCACCGCGCCATCGCGGCCGGCGCTTCCGGCGCCGGCTTCGGCATGATCGGCGTCACGCTGATGATCCAGTACCGCCGCCTGGGGACCTGGGGCCTCTTCTGGTCCGACCCCTACGTCTACTCGATACTCCGCATGACGATCATCTGGGTCCTGATCGGCATCTTCCTGATCCGCGTGGACAACTACGCCCATGTCGGCGGTCTGATCTTCGGGATCATGGCCGGCTATGCGCTCACCCTGGACGGCGACGACCCCGCCCGGATTCCCATTCTGGTGGGCGTGATCGTGATCTGGTTCGGGATCGTCTTCGCGTCGCTCCATCCCCGCTTCGCGCGGCGGGACGGGAACGACTATTTCTAGGGCGCTTCCCACCTCGGCGTCGCCGGCGCCGCGACATTCGTCGCATCGATCGGACAGGCCGTGTCCACGACGAGGGCGCGGAACGGCTTCACCGCTCTTCGTCCGCCCGAGCGACGCTATTTTGAGTCGAGCTTGAAATGCTTCGCGTGGAACTCGAAGCCCTCGACTCCGACCTCCTTGTAGACCCGGCCCGTGTCATGCCCCACGCCCGGCAGTTCCTTGTAGAGGTGCGGGATTTCGAGCTCGTCCAGAAGCTTGTGCATGCGTCGGTTCCGATCGAGGTGCTGGTCCTTGTCGCCCAGCGCGAGGCTGATCCCCAGGTCTTTCCGGAGCTTCTCCGCGTTCTTCCGGACGAAGGCCCAGGCCGATGTCGCATCAAACTGCGCGACGTCGTCGTTGTGCATCTGTTTGAAGACTGCCGGCAGCTCCTTCTGCAGCTCGGCGCCGCTGGCCAGGCCTGCCCCATAGCCGATCACCGACGAGAACAGCTCGGGGAACTTGAACGCGAAGAGCAGTGCGCCCTGCCCGCCTTTCGAGAATCCCTCGACCGCGCGTCCTTCCTTTCTCGCGATCGTCCGGTAGGTGGCGTCGATGTGCGGAATCAGCTCCCGGATGATCGCCGTTTCGCCCATCACGGAACCGTCCGGCGCGTCGACGTAGCCGCTGTTTCGGCCGCCCATCGCGTGCACGTAGATCATCGGCGGGACCTTGCCGTCCCGGATCGCGCCGTCCAGCAGCGTGATCGCGCCGAGATTCGAGCTCTCGGTCCCGCCGCGGCCGTGCAGGTAGTAAAGCACGGGATACCGCTTGGCCGGGTTCTCCGAGTACTCGGCGGGAAGATAGATGTTGTAGCCCACCTCCACCTTCATGGAGGCGCTCGTGAAGGTCCGGTGTTCCGCGTGGGCGGGCA
>DATGFI010000611.1:0-4815 GCA_035309205.1 Planctomycetota bacterium
CAGGATCCTCGGCCTTGGGGTCGCCGGCGTCGAACTTCAGGGTCACCCACGCGGCCTGCTCGCCTCCGGCGCTGAATCCCATGATGCCGACCCGGCGGGGATCCACGCCCCATTCCGCCGCGTGAGCGCGCACCAGGCGCAGGGACCGCTGAGTGTCGACCAGCGCATCGACCGTCGAATCGTAGGGCTGGAGCCGGTAGCGCTCGACGAAAGCGTGCACGCCCAGACCGTTGAGCCAATTGGCCACGTCGACCCCTTCGGGCCCCACGTAGAGGGTCTTGTTGCCTCCGCCGGCGGCGACGACCACGGCCATCCCGTTCGCCTTGTCCGCCGGTGCCAGGTGTACTTCAAGGGAGGGATTGTGAATGTTCTCGAGGTTCAGCACACGCGAATCGGAGCCTTTGTACAGGTGGATCACTTCGGGTTTGTCCGAACCGGGCATTTCTTTCAGCTTCGGCGACCCCTTGGGCCAGAGCGTGAGGACCTTCGCGCCGGGGACCAGCGGCTGCGGCTCGGGCAGGTCGGATACGCTGATCCGGGCAGGGGCCGCCTCGCTCCTCATCGTCGCGAGGGGAAGCCCGAAGGCCAGCGCCGTGGCCAGGGCACCTCCGCCGAGTAGGCGCTGCCGATTCCATCGCATGAGCTGCTCCTTCGACCGGGCCGGCAATGATGCCGAATTCGTGCCCCGCTCCGTGGTTTGGGTCGCTCCCCTCCCGGGACCGACCAGTAGACCAAGCGACGGCGGGATGTGTCAATGCGGACGGTAGGAGGGGATTTGCCAGGTCTGAGGGTAAAAGAAAACCGCCCCCTCCTCCGGGAGAGGGGGCGGTTCTCAGAGAGCTCTTCGATACTTAGGTGTTGTTGGTGGTGCTGGTGCTGTCCGGCTTGGGAGGAGTCTTCTTATGGTGCCGGTGATGGTGATGTCTGTGATGATGCCGGTGATGTCTACGGTGGTTCGGATCTTTGTCGTCGTCGCCGGGCTTTTGCGTGGTCGTCGGCTTCGGGTCATCCGCCATCGCCGCGGGAAGGCCCAGGAACGAGAGGGCCGCCATCATCACCAGGGATCCCAGAAACTTTCTCATCGAATCACCTCCAAAGGTCCGATTACCCGATACCCCTGAAACCCGACCGGCTCCATATTGTTTCGCTCGATTTCGTTTGGGTCTCGCTACTCCTATCATGGTAAGTTTGGGCCGCTTGATTAAGGAATTCGACCGAAATCCTTATTCTCCCCACGTCTCTAGCGTAGTAGCCAGACCCGAGCTTTCCCCCAACCGAAGTAGTATGGACATGTTATTCGCTAACCTGCTGATCGGTAGTATGTTGCATTTGTTCGCCGCTGTAATCTCAAGAGTACTTGCAAGCCCTGGCGCACCAACGAGAGTAAGCTTCGCGAGCTTGGATCAACATCATGCCACGCCAGATTCGAGCGTTCTGGCCGAGTCTTCTGATGACCCGTTCCGCCCTTCTTGGTTGGCGTGAATCCCGACCAGGGAGGGACATGTCACATGAATATCTCGGCCGCATCCCTGGACACATCTTTCTGTGAGCCCAAAAGGCTCGCCCGCCCCCAAAACTCGTTACAATCTCGACTTGGGTTCAACCTCGGAAGTCGGTCGTGCAGACCCCTCCTCCGGTCGAAAGGCGGAATGCTTCAGCATGGGAAAGAGCGGGGCTGTACTCCTGCTTCTCCTTTGTGGAGCGGCCTGCTCATTGCCCCCGACAATCCGCACGGGGGATTCCCAAGCGGGCCATGACTTCGTCTTGATGGAGAATTACCGGGGACAAATTCGGAAGATCGCCATCTCGTTTGAGCCTGGTCGCGTCCTTCAGTGGGAATTAATCAGGAGCGACGACCCGGAGCGTAGCAAGATTCCTCTCGCCGCTTTGGATTACGGCCAACCGCCCACGTCCATGGATCAGATCTTTCCCCCCGGCGTTCCCCAGCGGCCTGAGGAAGGGCAAATCATCGTGGTAACCTTCGAATACGGGAGTGAGGGCGAGCTTGACCCTATCGTCCCGAACCTCCTGACCCGCTGGTACCAGAAAAAGGGCCGCTCGTTCAGCGAGCTCACCGAAAAGGAGGCGGAGGCGGAGGAGTATTCCCGGAAGGCCGGTAAGGGGGAGATGCGCTGAAGCGGAAGCTCCAGACTCTTCCTGGGAAGCGAAGTGTTGTCCTGATGGCGCGCGGGCAACTCTATTCTTTCCGGAAGGGGGAAGGCGAAATGGCGGAGTTTCATCAGTAGCCCTCATTACGGCACTCTCTACTGACCCGGGGTAGAACTTGACGAGCCCCTCCTCGCGAACCAGAAATCGAAAGCCCAACCAGCAAGAAAGAGGACAGAAGCGGAGATCATCAGGGGAAGGCGGAAATCCGCCGGAATCCAATGCCAGGCGACAGCTCCGAGATTGACGAAGACCGTCGCCGCCATTCGACCCCAGCCTCGGAGGATCCAGAAGAGAAAAAGAAGAATCGCGACGTACCCCTCGAGGACCAGCCAGGCAAGCCCGCGATGCTCGGATTGCACCGCTCGCGGGAAGAGCAGGACAAACACCATCGTGCTCCCCACGAACAGAAGGGGGATTTCATAGAGTCGTCCCGATTCTTTGGCTCTTGTTCGAAGGAACGATGGGGAAGAGATGTTCCTGCTCACGGCGTCACTGAAAGTCCTTACAGGGCGATCTCCCGGATGGTCCAGCCCCAATTGCGATTGTCTGCGCCCCCGATCGCCCGGTCCGCCGAAGTTGGCCGCATCCGTACGCCTCCGAGAGATAGCTTACCACTCGAAGCACCTGGGAAGGCCCACGGATCCCCTGCCGATCAGAATCCCGAGCAAGAAGGACGGGGTATACTCCTGGAGATTCGAATACACTTTTTCCTCAACCGGCTTCCAGGGTCCAGTCTATGGCGGAGGTAACGGCGGGCACCTCGACCGGTGATCTCCTGGCTCGCGGACAGGCCTTGTCCGCCTCCGGAGACTTCGCCCAGGCGATCAACTTCTTCGAAGGCATTCTGCGCGAAAGACCTTCCCATTTCCTGGCCACCTTCGAGCGAGCACGGTGCCACCAGGGGCTCGGGAACTGGGAAGAGGCCATTCGAGGCTACGGCGAGGCCCTCCGTCTCGACGCAACCGAGCTTGCTTCTTACGTGAACCGCGGCACCTGCCGGGCAAGTGTTGCGGATCATCAGGGGGCGGTCGAGGACTTCGAACGCTTCCTGGAAGGAAGACCGGGGCGTGCCGACATCTGGACGGAACTCGGAGATCGTCGACTGGATGCGGGACTTTACGCCCGCTCGGCGGAGGCATACGAGCGTTCGGTGACCCTCGAACCGTCCCGCTCCGAAGCGCTTGCTCCGTGGATTCAGCGGGCGAAGAGGCTCGAGGCCGATCGGGCGGTAGGGGCGCTCGGGGAGTTCGCGAATGCGTGTCTCGAAAGAGGATGGAGCAAGCTCGACGCCGGGGGCCCCCGAACCGCCATCATGTGGTTCAACCGGGCGATCGACGCGGTTCCCGACTGCGGGGAGGCCTGGCACGGACGGGGCGCCGCGCGGGGGCGGCTGGGGCAGATGGCTGAAGCAAACGCGGACCTGGAGAAGTCGGTCAAGCTCTCCCCAGAATCCGCCGCGGCGTGGACGGAACTCGGAAGCTGTCGGAGCATTCAGGGCAACCTTCCCGGCGCCCTCGAGGCCGTCGAAGAGGCGATTCGCCGCAGTCCCGACGCGATGCGCGCGTACCTAATCCGGGGGATCGTCCGGGGGAAGCTCGAAAAATGGGCCGATGCCGAGTCGGATCTCTCGCGATACGTGGAACGTCATGCCAAGGATGCCGTCGGATGGATCAACCGGGGCTGGGTTCGAAGGCGAGGGGGTCGTCCTCAGGAAGCCATAGAGGATCTCACCCGAGGGATTGAACTCGATAAAAGTTGGCCCCTGGCCTACTACCACCGCGGCTTTGCTCGCCGCGCGGTGGGCGACATCGCCTTGGCCACAGAAGATTTCAAGAAAGCGATGTCCCTGGACTCCTCCCTCAAGCCCGAGCTGTTGCCGCTGGTAGAGCCGGCGGCTCCCACTCCCGGCCCTCCGGCGACGGCCTCATCGCCGCCCGTTCCGGTCGTCAGGAGTTCTCCGCCGAGCGTCCCTCCTCTGGGAGCAGCCGCGACGCTCAAGCCGGCGGCGCTTCGGAGTCCGGCGGCCGAGTGGACGGCCAAGGAGGCCGTCGTCATTCTCTTCATCAACCTTGCCCTGATCGGGCTGGGACTCCTCAAGATCCCGTATTTGAGCGGCATTCCCGCCAGGGCTGTGGACATCCCCTACAAGGCGGCGTGGATCGTCGCGCACTGGACCGACCAGGTCGCCTTTCCTCATGAGTGCAATTTGTGCATGGAGCCGTTCTGCACGCGGACGGACGTCACCAAGAAGTATGTCTACGGTCGCCCCCATTACACGAGCGAGACGAGGTGGAGGTATTGTCCGGTTCATGAACCGGGAATGCTTCGGACCGAGACCAGGATCGACGGGATGTTCATGATCGGTTATTGGATGCTGTCTCTCCTGTGCCTGGCCATCATCGTCATCTCCGGGACCGTCTTTGCAATCCGGTTGGCGCTCTTGCCGGTCCTCGGGATCCTCGTGATTTCAGGAAAGCTGCCCGGCCCAGCGCTGCTTCCCTTTGGCGCAGAAAAGGAGGCCTGGCTGACGAGGTTCGACGGCGTCGTGGTCGTGGGTTCGTTCGTCCTGGGTCTAGTCATGATCGTGATGAACATCGTCTGGTAGCGGAGAGGATCGGAACGGGATCATTTCGCAGGCTCACGGGG
>DATGFI010000612.1:0-6692 GCA_035309205.1 Planctomycetota bacterium
AAGCTGCTGGTGCCCGAGGATCTCGTCGCGATGGAGGTTCGTGACGGGCACCTCGGCGGTGGGGATCAGGAAGAGCTCGTCCCTTTCGCACTTATACATGTCGTCCTCCATCTTTGGCACCTGGCCGGTGCCGATCATGGAGTCGCGGTTGACCAGGAAGGGGGGCCAGACCTCCTTGTAGCCGTGCTTCTGGATGTGAAGGTCGAGCATGAAGTTGATGAGCGCGCGCTCCAGAGCGGCGCCCGCTCCCATGAGGAGCAGGAAGTTCGAGCCGGAAAGCTTGGCGGCGCGCTCCTCGTCGAGGATGCCCAGGTCCTTGCCGATTTCCCAGTGAGGCCTCGGCTTGAAATCGAACTTCTTCTTTTCGCCCCAGGTTTTCTCGGTCCGATTGGACTTCGCATCCTCGCCGACGGGGACGCTCTCGTGGACCATGTTGGGGATCCACTGGAGCAGGGCGGTGAGGTCCTTTTCGAGGGACTTCATGTCCTCCTCGGACTTCTTGATGCTGTCGCCGATGGAGCGAGATTCGGCCTGCTTGGCGGAGACGTCGGCTTTAGGGTCCGCCTTCTTCAGCAAGGCGATATCCTTCGAGAGGATGTTGATCTTCGTGCGGGCGTCCTCGACGCTCAGCTGCAGCTTCTTCTTCTGTTCATGGAGGGCGAGGACCTGATCGATCTGGGCCCGCCGCTCGTTCTTGTTCGCGGCGTTCCTCTTGACCAGGTCCGGATGTTCGACGATGTACTTGACGTCCAGCATGGGGTGAGATTGTAGAAAGGCGCGGCCGGACGCATCAAGCTTTTAGGGGCCTCTTGCGGCGGCATGTATAATCCCTCCGTGGCCGAGTTCAGATTGGGGCACCGGAGGTGCCTGGACGGGGCGCGCGGCCTGGCGATCCTCTTTGTGCTGCTCTGCCATACTCCGAGCCTTCCACTGGGCGGCGGCTTCATCGGGGTTGACCTCTTCTTTGTCCTGAGCGGCTTCCTGATTACGACGCTCCTGCTGGAGGAGGAACGGAAGACGGGGGATGTCCGGCTCGGATATTTCTATGCTCGGCGCGGGCTGCGGCTCTTGCCGGCACTCGTGGCGATGCTCGCGGTGA
Organism: Planctomycetota bacterium; assembly: GCA_035309205.1. Lineage (GTDB taxonomy): Bacteria > Planctomycetota > MHYJ01 > MHYJ01 > JACPRB01 > JACQFK01. The sequence continues at coordinate 1,100 of DATGFI010000612.1, forward strand.
TGGCCGGACTCAGCGCGCTGCTGGAACCGCCGCAGACGGCGGCCTCGACGCGGTCCGGAGCGCTCATGACGCTCCTCTATTCGGCGAACTGGTTCATGGCCTTCAAGGCCTATCCCTGCGATAAGCTGTTGCCGACCTGGTCGCTTTCGGTAGAGGAACAGTTCTATTTGATTTGGCCCCTGATACTGGTGGGGCTGCTCAAGATGAAAAGCTCGCGGGGCTCGATGGCCGCCGTCGCGGCTGCAGGGCTTCTGCTGTCGGCGGGCTGGCGGGCGCTCCTGTGGGCGCGCACGGGCTCCTATGACCGGGTGTATTACGGAACGGACACGCACGCGGATGGCCTTCTGTCGGGCTCGCTCGCAGGGATCCTGGTCTCCAGCGGCCTGCTGGCGACGACGCCCGCCTGGGGGCGCAGGCTCAACCGGGCGGGACATCTGACGCTGGGGGTCCTGTTCCTCTTCCTTCCCTTGGGCTGGGCGGCGGATGCCTACGTGCTCCAGGGGGGGCTCCTGGTTCTGAATCTGGCCATGGCCGCGATGATCGTCTCCCTGGTGATGTCGCCGGGGCCGATCCTCCGAGCGCTCTTCGAATTCCCGCCTCTGGTGTGGATCGGAAAGGTCTCCTACGGGATATACCTCTGGCATATGGTGATCTTCGGGATGGGCGGGAGGCTACCGGTCTTGAAGACAGCCGGGTCGTGGCCGCTGACGATCGCGACGACCATAGGCGCGGCTGCAGTCTCATTCTATGGGCTGGAGCAGCCGCTCCTGCGGATGAAGCGCCGCTTCGAGCAGGTGCCCTCGTCCCCGCCCTGAGAACACCATTATTCGCTTGACTTCCCTGCGCTCCCTGCCTATTATCTCACCCTCTACTAACCGTTGATTCGGAGTTTACGTGCCCCCGAAAACAGCGAAGAAAGAAATGAATCAGACTGTCGACCGCAATGAGCGGCGCACCGTGACGGGCGTCGTCACGGCCGACAAGATGACCAAGACCGTGAAGGTCCGCGTCGAGCGGCTCGTGCAGCATCCGCAGTTCAGCAAGACACTGCGGAAGCACTACGAGTGTTACGCGCACGACGAGAAGCGCGAGGCCAGACTAGGCGACAAGGTCGAGCTGATGGAGTCGCGGCCGATCTCGAAGCTGAAGCATTGGCGCCTGGTGCGCGTGGTGGAGAAGGCGATCGCCGGAGCCGCCACGGAGGATGCACGCGACGCCGCCCGCCCCCAATTGGCCAAACCCGACGACCCCGCCTCGAAACCCGCCCCCAAGACGACGAAGTAGAAGGACGCCCCGATGATCCAACTCAAGACCATTCTGGACGTCGCTGACAACACTGGCGCGAAGCTCGCCTCCTGCATCCAGATGCTGGGAGATTCGCGCCGGCGCTACGGACGCGTGGGGGACATCGTCGTCGCCAACGTCAAGCGCGCCGATCCCGGCGCCGCGATCAAGCAGGGCGACGTGGTGAAGGGCGTGATCGTGCGAACCAAGGCCGCCATCCGGCGCGAGGACGGTTCCTACGTCCGCTTCGACCGGAACGCGCTCGTCCTCCTGGATAATGACGGCAATCCTCGCGGGACCCGCATCTTCGGAGCCGTGCCCCGCGAACTCCGCAACAAGTTCATGAAAATCATCTCGCTCGCGGCGGAGGTCGTGTAATGATCAGAAAGAACGACGTCGTCACGGTCATTACCGGAGAGGAGCGAGGCAAAACGGGGAAGGTCCTCAGCGTGGACTTGTCCTCGGGCCGGGTGCTTGTTGAGGGAGTGAATTTCATCTGGAAGCACCTGCGCCGCTCGCAGCAGCATCCCCACGGCGCCCGCATCCAGAAGGAAGCCTCCCTCCACCTATCAAACGTCAAAATCGTCTGTCAGTCCTGCAACAAGCCGACCCGCGCGATCTCGAAGAAGCTGGAAGACGGGGACCGGGCGCGGATCTGCAAGAAATGCCGCCAGGCGGTGGCTCCCGAGGTCTAATGGCCAGACTGCAGGAAAAATACCGGACCGAAATCGTTGCGGCGCTGAAGAAGCAGCTGAACACAGACAACGTCCATGCCCTGCCTCGTCTCGACAAGATCGTGATTTCGATGGGCGTCGGCAAGGCCATCGAGAACAAGAACCTGCTCGACGCGGCGGCGAAGGACCTGGCCGTGATCAGTGGCCAGAAGCCGATGATCACGCGCGCCCGCAAGTCGGTCGCGAACTTCAAGCTCCGCAAGGGTCAGCAGATCGGCGTCAAGGTCACGCTGCGCGGGCCGAGGATGTACGAGTTCCTGGACCGCCTGATCTCGATCGTCATCCCCCGCATCCGCGACTTCCGGGGGCTCTCGCCTCGGGCTTTTGACCAGGCGGGGAACTACAACATGGGGATCTCGGAACAGATCGTCTTTCCCGAGATCAACATCGAGAAGCTGGAATTCACGCAGGGCATGAACATCACGATCGGCGTGAAGGCGCGCCGCTCGACCGATTCCCTCGAGCTCCTGAAGATGCTCGGGGTGCCGTTCCGTCAGAATTAGAGAGGATTGCCCCCGTATGGCGAGCATCCGCTGGAAGGTCAAGCAGAAGAGGAAGCCGAAGTTCTCGACTCGAGCCTACAATCGCTGCTCGATCTGTGGACGCCGCCGCGGGTACCATCGCAAATTCAAGGTCTGCCGGCTCTGTCTCCGGATGCTCGCGAACAAGGCGGAAGTGCCGGGTCTTCGCAAGGCTTCGTGGTAGTTCAGGAAGAGGATAGAGGAAATGCCCAGCTCTGATCCGGTCGGCGACATGCTCGCCATGATCAAGAACGCATACGGGCGGCGCCACAAGCGCCTCAGCCTGCCGCACTCGATCCTGAAGGAGGGAGTGGCGAAGGTGCTCCGGTCCGAAGGATATCTCGAGGACGTGAAAACCATCCAGGACGAGAAGAAGCAGGAGCGCAAGACGCTCCACCTGTACCTGAAATACGATTCCGACGGCTCCTCGGTCATCTCGGAGATCAAGCGGGTGTCGAAGCCCGGTTGCCGGATCTTCCGAGGCGTGGACAGCCTCGGACGCATCATGGACGGCCTGGGAATTCAGGTGCTGTCCACATCCAAAGGGATCATGAGCGACCGTCAGGCGCGCAAGGAGCGCGTGGGCGGCGAACTGGTCTGCAAGGTCTGGTAGAACTATGTCGCGACTTGGAAGAAAACCGATCGACCTTCCGGACAAGGTGAAGATCAACATCGCGGGCCAGACGGTTTCCGCCGAAGGGCCCGCGGGCAAGCACTCGATCACGCTTCACGGGGAGATCTCCGCGAAGGTGGAAGGGGGCAAGCAGGTGATCGTCACCGCAAAGGGGAAGAGCCAGCAGCAGAAGGCCCTCTGGGGCACCTGGCGCAGCCATCTCGCGAACCTCGTCGAGGGCGTGTCGAAGGGATACGAGAAGAACCTCGAGATCAGCGGTGTCGGGTACAACGCCAAGCTCCAGGGCACGAAACTGACGATGGTGCTGGGGTTTTCCCATCCGGTGGAAATGGACGTTCCCAAAGGCCTGACCGTCGCCTGCACGTCGGCCACGGCGATCAGCGTCAAGGGCGTGGACAAACAGCTGGTCGGTGAGTTTTCCGCCCAGATTCGCGCGAAGCGTCCCGCGGAGCCGTACAACCTGAAAGGCATCAAGTACAAGGACGAGGTCGTGCGCCGCAAGGCCGGCAAGACGTTCGTCACGGGAGCGACTTAAGCCATGAGACCCATCGTCTCGCACGAAGTGCACAAGTGGGAACGGCGCGAGCGCCGCGCGTTCAGCGTGGGCAACAGCATCATTGGAACTCCCGAGCGTCCTCGGCTGTCGATCTATCGGAGCAACCGGCACTTCCACAGCCAGCTGATCGACGACACGGCAGGCAAGACGCTCGCATCGGCGTCGACCGTCATGAAGGCGCTCAAGGGGACAATCAAGAACGGTGGGGATGTGAAGGCGGCGGCGATCGTCGGGCAGAAGCTGGCTGAAGTCGCCAAGGCGGCCGGCATCACGAAGGTCGTCTTCGATCGGAACTATTACCGCTTCCACGGCCGCGTGAAGGCGTTCGCCGAGGCCGCGGCCAAAGGCGGGCTGGACTTCCTCCTGAACCCCAAGAAGAAGGACAAGCCGCCGAAGGTTCGCAAGGAGAAGGCGAAGCCGGCCGAGAAGGTCAAAAAGGAGCGCAAGGCGCCGCCGGAGGGCGCGCCCGGCGCCGGGAAGCCCCAGGGGCCCAAGCCCGAAGCCAAGACTCCGAAGCCCGAAGGCAAGAAAGAGTAAAGGAAGCAGATGGCCGAACACCGCGAACGTCGCGAGAGCCGAGCCGGCGAGGAGCTGGAAGAGATCGTCGTCAAGGTCAAGCGCTGCGCCAAGGTCGTCAAAGGCGGAAAGCGTTTCAGCTTCAACGCGCTCGTCGTGGTGGGAGACCGCAAGGGCCGCGTGGGCTGGGGCTACGGCAAGGCGAACGAGGTGCCGTTTGCCGTCAACAAGGGCATCCAGGAAGGCAAGAAGAGCCTGATTGGCGTGCCGATCGTCCGCACGACGATTCCTCACGAAGTCCGCGAGAAGCACGGGGCTACGTCGGTCATCCTGCGTCCGGCCTGCGAGGGCACCGGCATCAAGGCCGGCGCCGCCGCGCGCGCGGTGCTGGAGCTGGCGGGGGTGCACAACGTGCTCACCAAAGTGTTCGGCAGCACGAATCCGATCAACGTCGTGAAGGCCACGTTCGCCTGCCTCGGGCGGCTCCGCACGATCGGCCAGATCGAGGAGACCCGCGGCGTGCAGCTGCGCGAGACCAAGAAGGAAGAGCCTCCGACTCCGCCGGCGGCGGCGGCCGGAGCGCCCGCGAAGGTGAACTGATGAACCTCGGAGATGTCAAGAAGTCCGGATTGCCGCGGAAATACAAGTTCCCGAAGGGGCGCGGGCACAGCAGCGGCGTCGGCAAGACCTGCGGCCGCGGCCGCAAGGGCCAGTACGCCCGCCAGGGCACAAGCTTCCGCCCGTACTTCGAAGGCGGTCAGATGTCCATGCTCCGCCGCCTGCCCAAATTCGGGTTCAACAACAGCGTCTTTAAGACCGACTACGAGGTCGTCAACGTAGGCCAGCTGGAGAAGGCCTTCGCCGCAGGGACGACGGTCGACCACGCCGCCCTTGAGGGGGCCGGCCTGGTGCGCCGCGACTGCGACGGGGTGAAGATCCTCGGGGAGGGCTCCCTGAGCAAGAAGCTGCTGGTCAAGGCGGAGGCCTTCACCAAGAGCGCCGAGGAGAAGATCGCCAAGGCCGGCGGGTCGGTCGAGAAGCTGGCCAAGCACCATTCCGCGGCGATCAAGCATCACGCGGGGAACGCGGAAGAGAAGAAGGCTACCAAGGCGGCCAAGGCTCCCGAAGGAAAGCCCGCGGACAAGAAGAAGTAGGCTCGAGGGCTCGACGCCATGCAGATCGCCCAGTCGTTCCGGAACATCTTCAAGATTCCCGAGCTCCGAAGCCGGATGCTGTGGACCTTCGGACTCCTGATCGTTTACCGCCTCGGCTCCCACATCCCGCTTCCCGGGGTCAATCCCGCGGCGGTGGCCGAGTGGAACCAGCAGATGCAGCGCGACGGGGGCGA
>DATGFI010000613.1:0-10165 GCA_035309205.1 Planctomycetota bacterium
GTCCGTTCCCGAAGGAGGCATCGGGAAGCCGGAAGGTCTCGGTCTTCCATTCCCCGCTTCCGGTGAAGCGGACCGAGCCCGCCGACTTCACGATCCGCTGCTCCGCCGGGAGCGTCCGGTCCCCCGAGTCGTATTCGAGCCAGAAGGAACCTTCGCCCAGGTCGAGGAACTCGACGGCGACCAGGAAGGACCGCGTTTCAAACCAGCAGAAGGAGTCGTCGACGTCGAAACACAGGTGCCGCACGGGGCCCTTCTTGTTCTCCTTGGTGCTCAGGCCTTCGAAGCCGCGGAGCTTGACCGCGTCGAACAGTCCGTCCTCCGTCGAGACCGGGCGCAGTCCCTCCTCGTGGGGGGTATAGACCGCGGTGTAGGCGACCTGGGTCGCGTCGCTCCACTTTCCTCGGGGAAGGACGATCTTCTCGTTGACCTTGAAGTCGCGGGTGAACCGGTGGGTGAGATCGAGGTACTTGCGCTTGCGCTCGGGCGTCTCCGCCACCCCGTCGGCCGCGCCGTTCCAGCTGTCCAGGAGGACCAGCCGCGGCTCCAGCCGGACGGCCTTGTACCAGAGCCGTTCGTAGGTCTTCCCGTCCTCGCGATTGGTGGTGCCGGGGCTCACCGAGACCACCGGAAAGTCCAGCGCATAGCCCCGCAGCGATCCCAGAGCATAGACGCGGTCGGACTTCCCCTTCCAGGAGACTTCGGCCACCAGATAGGGGGGCTCCCTCAGGCGCTGGACCCCGTCGTCCAGGGCCGCGGCCCCGGGCGGCGCCGGAGCCAGCCAGACCAGGGGTCGGCCCTCGATGCGGGCCGCATGGCGCTTGGGCACACGGTCGTAGAAGGCGTCCGCGGCCCCCAGGTCGGCCTTCGCCGCGGGCTTCAGGTAGACGGCGAGCCTGGGGACGTCCTTCTTCTGGCGGACCAGGGCATCGAGCGCGGCGACGAGGGGGTCCAGAGCCTCGACCTCTCCGCCCCAGTCGACGAGCGCGATGTCGATGCCCGCCCTCTCCATTTCGAGAAAGTCGGTCTCAGGCTTGGCGCCGGGAAGGAGGTAGTATCGGGCGGCCGCCAGGCGGGAGTCCTGACTGAAGGACCGTGCCTCCTCCTGGAGACCCCAGAGCGGCAAGACCAGCGCGAAGGCCAGGCTCATCCTGTCATTATAGACGCCCGGCGGGACCGGAACTACGCCGAGACCCGACGACCGCCGAGGACCGACCGGAGTTCGCGGAGCGTCACGTCCACGTGCCGCGGCAGCAGGGCCGACACGTCCGAACCCGTGACGCCGAGCAGAATTCCGCCGTCGACGCCCCGCATGTTCCGCACGGTGTGGGCCAGCCGCTCGGCGGCCTTGCCCGAGATGATCGTCAGGTGGACCTTCCGGAAGTGCGCGATCAGTTTGCCCATCTCAGCCCCCCTACCCTATCGAGAGATCGACCTCAAGTTCGATCACGGATCGCCGGCCGCCAGGCCCTGACGGCCCCTGGCCTCTTTCAAGATCGACGAAGCCCCCGAGGACTCTCTCCCGCCGGGCCGCGGGCTCAGTTGATGTCCTCGTCGCTCTCGAGCGCGTCCTTGAATTTGTCGAGGTTCTCGATCACCAGTCCCGTTCCCCGGGCCACGCAAGTCAGCGGATCCTCGGAGAGGCGGACCGGGACGTCGATTTCCTTCCGGATGGCGCTGTCGATCCCGCGGATCAGGGATCCGCCGCCGGCCATCGTGATGCCGCGCTCGGTCAGGTCGGCCGCCAGCTCCGGCGGCGTTTCCTCGAGACACTCCTTGATCGCTCGGACGATCGAGTCGAACGGCTCCTTCATGGCTTCGCGGATTTCCTCGCTGGTGATGGTCACCTTTCGAGGCATCATGGCCATGACGTCGCGGCCGCTGACCTCGAGGGTCAGCTCCTGCTCGAGGGGATAAAGCGAGCCGACCTCGATCTTGATCTTCTCGGCGGTCTGTTCGCCGATCTGGAGGTTGTAGGCGCGCCGGAGGTGCTGCATGATGGCGTTGTCGAACTCGTCCCCGGCGACCCGGACCGAGCGACAGGCGACGATGCCGCCGAGCGAAAGGACGGCGACCTCGGTGGTGCCGCCGCCGATGTCGACGATCATGTTCCCGATGGGATCGAGCATCGGGAGCCCGGCGCCGATCCCGGCCGCCATGGGCTCTTCGACGACGAAGACCTGCCGGGCACCCGCGCGCTCGGCCGAGTTGATGACGGCGCGCTTCTCCACGCCGGTGATCCCCGAGGGGACGGCAATCACGATGCGCGGCATGATGCCGAATTTCCGGCTGTGGACCTTCTGGATGAAGTACGCGATGAGGGCCTCGGTGATGTCGAAGTCGGCGATCACCCCGTTGCGCATCGGCCGGACGGCGACGATGTTCCCGGGCGTCTTCCCGATCATTTCCTTGGCGGTGGCTCCGACGGCTTTCCCGTCCAGGAGCACCTTGTTGGTGCCCTTGCGGACGGCAACGACCGACGGCTCGGAGAGCACGATGCCCTCGCCGCGGACATAGACGAGCGTGTTGCAGGTCCCGAGGTCCATCCCCATGTCCTTGGAGAAGACCCCGAAACAGCGTTTAAGGATACCCCACATGGTTTGCCTCCGGCGATACGGGGAGCCGGATGGAGAAATGAAGTTTTCTCGCTCCCCCTCTCACGAACCCTCTCTCTACCTGAAACGCGATACTCGCGTCAGGGGGAGTATAGCGCGCGGCGGCTCAATAGCAAATAAAATACAAAATATAACTTACAAATGCCCTCCCGGCTGGCCCAGTCTTCGACAGGTCCGAGGCGCCGACGTTGCGCAGGGAGAACACGTCCGACTTGAGGAGGAATCCCCGGACTTCCTCGGCGTCCTTCTGGGATCCGGAATCCCTGCCTTGACGTCTGCCCTGATTCGCCTCTCCTTGGGTCCCGAATCGAGAACTAGAACGTGTATCCGAAGCCGAGATAATAAGTGTCGTCCATCTTTCGGATCCCGGGGGACGGCTTGTTTTCGTATTCGGTGATCACCCCCCCGAGAAGGTCCCAGCCTCCTCCCAGGGACGTGCCGAGCGACGCCTCATTCCTGAATTGATAATTCTGAGAATCTTTGAAATTGGGATAGATGATAAAGAGGTCTTTGAATTCCAAGTGAAAGGGCAGCGCGACCCGGAGATTGGCGGCGACACGGGCCCCCATGTGCGAGTCGTCGGGCGCGACCTTGAAATTGGTGCTGAAGTAGGCGACGCCTGCTTCGAGCGAAAGGTCCATCCAGCTGGCCTTGACGACGTTATAGCCGGCGCCGACGCTGGTGATCGACTCAAGACTGATGTCCTTGAAGGTATCTGAGGACAGTTCCTCGCTGATATAGCCGTAGAGCTCGGGAGTGAACTTGGACTCATACTTCCCGATCCCGTAAGAATTCCGTTCCGTCAGGACGCCTTCCTGCTGCCCATAGTGGAAGATCGCCCGAAGGAGGAAGAGATCCGATTCAGATTCCCGAGTCCCTTCGGCGGTGGCCAGGAACGACTTGGTATCCGTGTTCCCGTCGGTGATCTTGCCCGCAAAGGTGAGCTTCCCATGCCACTGGACCGGCGGCTGATTGAAGTATTTCACCCTGGTGAGGTCCACGTCGACAGGTGCCGCGGCCCCCAGCGTTTCCACCTTGAGGCGTCCTTCCTGTCCAGGGACCACTTTGCCTTCGAGTACCTCACCGGTGACCAGGGTCACCTTGATGGGCGCATCCGACTTCACCGAGACCACCTGTCCCCAGTCGATGGTCACCTTGCCGGCGTACGTCGTCTCCACGACGAGCTTTCCTCCGGCGAGGCTGGTGACCTTGCCCGTGACCACGTCACCATTCTTCAGTTTCACCTGGTCTTCGGCCCAGGCGGCCGCCGACATCCCCAGGAGTGCCACCACAATCCAGGAGCCACGCATGCCATTCCTCCCAAATGAATAGATGTTCCCTTGAGGGGACCCGCCGCAATGCGCAGCGGATCCCGGTCATCCTCCCGTCGGACGCCGAGGTCGATCGGGTGAAGTCGTCCGGAATCGCCATCCCTCCCCCTCCCCCCTCCGCGCGAAAACACGATGGGATCGCCAGACCTTTTGCGATTTTGGGGGCCGAGCCTCGCCCTATGAGGAAGAATTCTCAATGAAGATTACCGGAGTTTCCAAGAGGGTGTCCGCGGGTCTCAACTTCTTCATAAGCGCCGCCGCCCCCGCGGCCGGACCCCGGGCGCCTCGACGCGCCCAGAGCAGCCGGTACAAATGGAAAAGCCCCCGATCGCTCGGGGGCCTTTGCGTAGATTGCGTGCAGGCTACTTCGGCTGCTCCGGCTTGGGCTGCTCCGGCGAAGCCGTCGTGCTGGTGTTGGACGGCGCCGGCCCGGACTCGACGTTCTTCGGGGGATGCTTCGTAAAGACCCAGAACTGAACGTCGTAGTTTTCCCACGCCTCCCGGCCCGCCACGATGCAGCCGGTGAGGAAGGCGAGGAAGGTCAGGATCAGGAGCATCGTATAGACGTCGCTCTTGGGTTTGTGCGTCTGCTCGGGAACGAACTCGGTAGCCGAAGGAGCAGCGTCCTCCTGGGCCATCTCCTCCGTGTCGTCGGCGTTCTCGTCGTGAGCCATCGCGTCCTCCTAGTTCCCGCTGCGCGGGCCGGAGACAAAGATGTGGTTCGACACGTCGTCGGCCACGCGGGGGTCCGTCTTCTTCAGGACCACCTTGCCCGCGGACCACTTCCGGTCGGCCCGATCGATCACGACCTTCGCGACGAAATCGCCGCCGCGGTAGACCGTGAACTCGTCCCCTTCGAGGACCCCGTCTTCCTTGCCGATCGAGATCACCACCAGTCCGATCTCGTTGGCGACGGCGGTGACCTTGCCCTCCAGCGCTTTCTTCGGCGCGACGTTCACGTTGCCGCCGTTCTGGGCGATGGCGTTGATCTTCTCCTCGAGATGCTTCTTGTCGCGGGCCATCTCGACGTGCTTCTCCTCGAGCTGGCCCAGGTCCTGCTGGAGCCGCTCGGCCAGCTGCCGCGCGTACTGGAGTTCGGCGACCGCGAGCGACTTCTCGTTCAGCGACTTGGCGAGCTTGGCGCGATGCTCGTCGACCTTCGTGGTGAGCTCCTGGATCTGGGCGAGCTGGACTTCGAGTTGCCGGACGAAGACCTGCATGTCGGCTTCGTACTTGGTGGCCAGGGTGTTGGCCGAGTCGAGCTGCCGCTGGAGGTCGTTGATGCGGGCGGCCTTGCCCGAGTTCTCCGTGTCGAGCGTGTTGATGCGGTCCGCCAGGATCGCCATGAAGGCGCGCTGGTTTTCCACTTCCATGTCGCGCGCGGCGATTTCGGCGTTCTTGATCTGCTGGGTCTGATAGTGGTAGTTCACCTCTTTGATGAACTTGTCCTTCCAGTCCACCTTCTGCGCGAAGAGAGTCACGTCGATGCCCAGCTTGACCAGGGCAATGACGAAGACCAGGATCACGAACAGCTTCGACAGCAGGCTCATCTCTGACCCCCTTTAAGAGTTTTCCCCACGCAGAATGCGGCCCAATCTAGGCCGCCTTTTTATTCCTGTCAACGAAAAAGCGCCCGGCCAGCGCCCCCAGGACGCCCAGCAGGCAGCCCCACTTGACCCAGTCCCCGACCTGCCGGTAGAGGCTCGACGAATGGGTCAGCCGGATCCGCCCCGCCAGAACCCCCTCGACTTCCTTCACCTTCCCGCCTACCTCCAGCACCGACTGGAGGCGCCCGGTGGGTTCGATGAACGCCGAGATCCCCGTGTTGGTCGCGCGGACCACGTGCATCCGATTCTCAATAGAGCGAAAGCGAGCCATCGCCAGCATCTGGTCGAGCTCACCGCTGGATTTAAACCAGCCGTCGTTACTAATGTTGACGGTGAACGACGCCCCATTCCTTGCGATCTCGCGAGAAATTTCCGGAAAGATCGCCTCAAAGCAGATCTGCGCTCCGTACTTCTCGTTCCCCAGGTTCCAGACCGGAAACCCGCTCCCCGGCTTCATCTCCGCGAGGGAGAGTCCGGAAATCGCGTGCACGATCCCCTTGAAGATCCAATACCGCTCGGCGAAGGGGACCAGATGGGTCTTGTCGTAGCGCCCCGCGATCCCCTTCCCCGGCAGGATCCGCAGGGCCGAGTTCGTGTACTCGTCTTCGTCCCGGTCCGTGCGCACCTCCGTCACCAGGCCCCCGATCAGGGTCTCGACGCCCGTCTTCTCCGACGGCTCCAAGAGCGCCTCGTACCAGGCGTTCTCGCGCCACTCGGGCGCGTGGTCGACGTGGACGATGAGCCCCCGGTAGATCGCCGCCTCGGGCCATACGATCAGTTCGGGTTTGTACTCGGCGGCTTTCAAGGTCAGCGCGAAGTGCTTCTTGTAGTTGTCGACCGCCTGGGACTGGGACCGCATCGCCTCTTTCTTCAGGCTCTGCGGAATGTTCGGCTGGACGACCGCGATTTCGGGTCCCTCATAAAGGCCGATCGTCGGCAGCCGGAAGGCGCCGTAGCCCGCCGAAAGGACGAGGGCCAGGCCGGCGGCGACCCGAATCCCGCGACCCGGGGAAACCAGGGCCGCGTTGACGAGCGCGACGAGCAGAGAGACCAGCCAGACCCCGCCCAGGTCGGCGATCTGGATGACCTCGAGCGACTCGTGCTGGGTGTAGCCCAGAAGCAGCCACGGCAGTCCGCCGAACAGCGTCGAGCGGAGCGTCTCGATCGCCACCCAGATCACCGGCGACCACAGGAGGCCCAGGCGCCGAACCGCCCACGTGAAGGCGGGGAACCAGAGCCCCATGTAGAAGGCCACCAGGAAAGGGCCGGGCGGGACGGTGTACGCGAACCAGGAGTAGCCCAGGAGGAACGCGACGTAACCGCCCCCCCAGGCGCAGAAGAACGCCTTCCGGCCCGACGCGCACTGGGAGAACACGAGCAGCGGGACGAGCGCCACGAAGCCCAGGAAGCCGGCGTTGACGGGGTGAAAGGATGCCCAGAACAGGAGTCCCGAGAGGAGCGGCAGACCCCACTTCAAAGAAGCATGCACTCGACGCTCGCTCCCGGCTCGACCGGGGTCTGGACCGGCACCACGACAAACGCGTTGGCTTTCGTCACGGCGAAGAGGTCCGCCGATCCCCGCCAGGGAAGCAGCCCCGCCGTATAGCCGTTGCCCTCGATATGGACGCTCGCCGGCAGGTATTGGACACGGTCGATCGATTTCGCCGTCCCCGACGAGAGCGTCGCCCGGACCCGCGGCCGGGACAGGTCCGCGCCCATGAGCCGCCCCAGATACGGGCGGACGAAGACCTCGAAGATGACGAAGGAGGAAACGGGATTCCCGGGAAGGCCGAACACCCGCGGCGCGAAACAGAAGGGCTTGCCCGGCTTGATCCGCACCTGGTGGATCTCGACGCGGATCCCTTCGGCCTCCAGCGCGGGGAGGACCAGGTCCCAGTCGCCCGCCGAGACTCCGCCGGTGAGGATCAGGACGTCGCGTCGGAGGCCGTCGCGGATCACGGAGCGGAGGGAGCCCGCGTCGTCGCGGACGATGCCCAGATCGTCGCACTCGAGCCCCATCGCCCGGACCTGCGCGGCGATCTGGGAGGAGTTTGAGTTGCGGATCTGGCCCGGACCGGGCCTGGCTTCCGGCGGCACGAGTTCATCGCCGGTGGCCACGACGGCGCAGCGGGGTTTGGCGAAGACGCGGACCCGGCCCTTCCCGACCGCGGCCAGGGCCCCGATCTCCGCCGCCCGGATCAGATGGCCCACGCCCAGAACGGACTGGCCGAGTCGGAGGTCGCTCGCGCGGGGGGCGACGTTCTGGCCTGGCCGCACGGGAGCCAGAAGGGTCACGCGGTCGCCTTCCCGCCGCGTCTTCTCGACCTGCTGGACCGCGTCGGCGCCCGCAGGCATCGGAGCTCCGGTCATGATCTTCGTACAGGTCCCCGCCAATACCTCGCGCGAGGGGAGCTTCCCCGCCGGAAGCTCCTCGAGAACCTCGAGCGGGCCGGTATCCGAGGAGCGCACCGCGTAGCCGTCCATCATCGCCTTGTCGAAGGGCGGCATGTCCAGGTCGCTCGCGCACTCTTCGGCGAGGACGTAGCCGGGCGCCGACGCCAGCGGCAGCTCGACCACCTTGAGCGTGGGCGCCTGCTTGAGGATGAGTTCGGAAGCCTGGTCGACGGTCAGCATGGAGGTCTGGGACGGGGAGCCTTCAATCCGGTTCCTTGTCGATCCCGTACTTCTGGAGCTTGTACCGGAAGGAGCGGAGCGACATTTTTAGGAGCTGGGCCGCCTTCGTATAGTTGCCCCCGGTGATCTCGAGCGCCCGCTTCAGGTAGCCCGTCTCGATGTCCGTCATCGTCGCATCGAGGTCCAGGCCCTCCTCGCCAATCGCCCGCGCGGTCGCCGCCGCGACGGAGCGCAGGTCCGGGGTCGGCGCCGCGGTCTCGAGGAGGTCCTTGGCGGTGATCACGTCGCCATCCGAGAGCGCAATCGAGCGCTGGACGGCGTTCTCCAGCTCGCGGATGTTCCCGGGCCAGGGATGGCGCATCATCGCCTCCTTGACCTCCGGGGCGAAACGCTTGCCCGCCCGCTTCATGTCCTTGGAGTATTTCCCCAGGAAATGCTCGGCGAGGATCGGGATGTCGTCGCGACGCTCCCGAAGGGGCGGGATGTGGATCGGGATGACGTTGAGCCGGTAGAAGAGGTCCTTGCGAAATTCGTTCTGCTGGATGGCCAGCTCCAGATCCTTGTTGGTCGCGGTGATGAAGCGGACGTCCACCCGCTTGGTGGTCACGCTGCCGACCGGCTTGAACTCCTTCTCCTCGAGAAGACGCAGCACCTTGACCTGCAGCTGAGGGCTCATTTCGCTCACCTCGTCGAGGAAGAGCGTCCCGGTATGGGCGACCTCGACCAGGCCGACCTTGTCGCTGACCGCCCCGGTAAAGGATCCCTTCGAGTGGCCGAAGAGCTCGCTCTCGAGCAGGGTCTCCGTGAGCGCCCCGCAGTTGACGGCGATGAACGGCCGGGCAGACCGGGGAGAGCCGTAATGAAGCGCCCGCGCGATCAGCTCCTTGCCCACGCCGCTTTCGCCCTGGATGATCACGGTCGAATCGGTCGGCGCGGCGCGCTGGATGAGGTCGCGGACCGTCTTCATGGCCTTCGAATAGCCGACCACGAGGCCGACCCGGCCCAGCATCTCGTCGAAGGTCCGGGCGAACTGGAGCTGCTGGTCCCGCGAGGCCAGGGCTCGGGAAATCGTCCCCTTGATGTCGATCTGCGTATCGAAGGGCTTCTTGATGTAGTCGTAGGCGCCCAGGCGCATCGCCTCGACCGCGCGGTCCCAGGTCGTATAGGCGGTCATGATGATGACCACCGTCTCCTCGCGGAGCTTCTTGATCTCGCGGAGGAGGTCGATGCCGTCCATCTCCGGCATCTTCAGATCCTGCAGAACCAGGTCGAAGGGTTCGCGCTTCAGGCGGTCCAGCGCCCGGCGCGGATTGATCTCCGACGCCACGACGTAGCCCGCCTTCTTGAGCGAGATCGTCAGCACGTCGCAGATGGATTGCTCGTCGTCGACGATCAGGATGCGCCAAGCGGCCATGGTCCACGGATTGTAGCAGTCCCCGACTCGAAGTCCAGACTCTTACCGGGGGGCCTGGCGCTCGAATTCGCGGCGCAACTCCGGGTCGGAGCCGACGATCGCCATTGCCCGGTCCTGATAGCGGAGGGCTTCCCCCATCCGGCCCTGGTTCCGGCAGATCGTGGCCAGGAAGCTGCACGCCCGGACTCCCTGTCGCGGAGTCGGATCCAGCTGCAGCAGGTCCTTCAGGAGGGGCTCGGCGCGGTCCATCTGACGCAACAGGTAATAGGAGACGGCCAGCCCGTGGACGAGGTCCCGGTCCGGCCGCTGGGGATCCGCGGACCGCGCCGCCTCGAAACACTCCACTGCCCTGCGGAGGTTTTCGTCTCCGCCCTTCCGGAAGAAGACCTGGCCCATCTGGGCCTGGGCTCGGACATAGGCCGACACCCAGCGCTGTTCGTAGGGTTCCGGGCGCACCCGGAGGCCATCGGGCAGGAGTTCCAGCCGGATCCCCCGTTCGCGACCGAAGCGGTCGCGGGCCTCCCCCGGGGAAACCGGAAATCTCCAGGCGGCCGGATCCGCGGGTCC
>DATGFI010000614.1:0-3213 GCA_035309205.1 Planctomycetota bacterium
TTTGGTTTGAGACGCGGGACCGCGTCGAGTTCATCAACATCACGCCGAAGGTCGAGGAGCTCGTCCAGAAGAGCGGCGTCACGGAAGGCCTGGTCCTCGTCAACGCGATGCACATCACGGCGAGCGTCTTCATCAACGACGACGAGCGGGGCCTGCACGACGACTTCCGACGCTTCCTGGACAGGCTGGCCCCGTACGAGCCGACGTCGCAGTGGAGGCACAATGATACGGGCGAGGATAACGCGGACGCGCATCTCAAACGTCAGCTTTTCGGCCGAGAGGTGGTGGTCGCCGTGACGGCGGGCAAGCTGGACCTCGGACCCTGGGAACAGATCTTCTACGGCGAATTCGATGGCCGGCGCCGGAAGCGGGTTCTGGTCAAGGTCCTCGGGGAATGAGCGGATCGTCGCGGATCGATTTTCGGTCAGCGCTGGATCACGTCATCCCGGGCGCGCCGCTCCTGAAATCCCCTTTCAATCCGGCGGACTCCCCGGCCGACGGGGAGCGGCACCGCCGCAGGAAGGTGAACGCCGCCGCGCGGCTGGAGGAGTTGAACGCCTTGATGCTGGCCGCTCCGTCCGTACGACGAGCGCTCAAGCAGGAGCCGACCTAAGATTCGTCGATGATCGCCCCGGGGGTGCCCTCCCGGGAGGCTTAGCCCCCGAACCGGTCCGATCGCTTGGGCAGGCCCAATTCGATCTCCCGCATCAGCGATTCGAACTTCTCCCGCAGGGCCGGGAGGAGGGGGATCGCGTCAGACCGGGAAAGCCGCGCCAGATGGCCCGTCGATCGGAGAAGCGTCCTCAGAGTGTCGAGCCCCCGGCGCTGGCATACCAGCGCCAGCGCCTGGGAGAGCTCCTCCGCGCGCCGGCGGACGGGTTCATCCCAATTGGAATCTAGGAGCTGTCGGAGGTCGCGGCGCAGCTCCGAAAAGGCGACAGCGATGAGGGAGAGCGTGGCTCCCGGAATTGGGGGACGTTCGTTCGGGGCGCTTCCGGACATGCCTACCATGGGATCCTCCCTTACCCATGCCCCAGCATGCCCGACGCCTTGGACGATCCAACGCCACGTCCTCCATCAAGAAAAGGAGAAACCTCCGAGGGTTACATCGGTGCCGACTTGGAAATGAAATCCGGATCAGCCCAAGGTCTCGCGCAAGAAGGCATGGAAGCGGCCGTCTTCCACGGCGATCTCCGGACTGCTCTGGATGAGCGCGAGATAGCGGTCGGCGAAAGGTTGGCCTGCCGTCCTGAGCAGCTGCTCCAGGTTCTGGCGGGCTTCCTTCACCTCGGCCTCGACGGGAGCGGGCATCTTGCGGCCGGCGAGATCCTCGACCTCGACGATCGCCCGAGTCATGGGCTGCAGCCAGGCGAAAGCGGGATCGTTGGCGACGAGGGCGAAGAGTGTGTAGGGGCTGGTGATCCGGCCGTGAACCTTTTCGTAGTCGCGCTGAGTGGCGTCGATCAACGCCTTATGCAGCGTTCGGGCGGCCGCCGCGAGGCGATCCAGCTTCGAACGCGCTGAGCTTCCGAACAGGTCTTGCGCCATTTCAGTGTCCCGTGTGTCCGAACCCGCCCGATCCCCGCTCGGTCGTCGGCAGGTCCTCAACTTCGATCCAGGCAACTCTGGGGACAGGCAGGACCATGAGCTGAGCGATCCGCATGCCCCGAGCCACGACGAAAGGGGACTTTCCGTGGTTGATCAGGAGGGCCTTCACTTCCCCCCTGTAGTCCGGGTCGATCGTACCCGGCGAGTTGGCCAGCGAGATCGCGGTCTTGGCCGCCAGACCCGACCGGGGACGCAGCTGCGCCTCGTAGCCCGGAGGAATCGCCAGGGAAAAGCCGCACGGGATTCCGGCCACCTCTCCCGGGGCGATCGTCACATCCGTCGTCACCGCGGCGTGAACGTCCATGCCGACGGCCCCCGACGTCTGGTAGGTGGGCAGAGGGAGGTCCGCGTTTCCCGGCAGTCGCCGGATCTTCACTTCCAGAGCGCTCATGCGTGTTCCTCAGTAGCCGAGGGGGACGACCAGGCGCTTATGAAAGCGCCGGTCGATGTCCATCACCTGCGCGCCGATCTCCGTCGCGATCTTCGAGATGGTTCCGCGGACATCGAGCGGCGCGACGCTCATGATCTCATATTCGCCGCTGAACCAGGAGAATTCGTCGTCGTAGAGGCGCCGCGAGTAAAAGTCGACCTCGCGCAGAACCTGGATGGCTGCATCCTGGAATTTCGTACGGGGAAGGCCCGCCTGCTCGAAGCCGGGAGGAAGATCCTTCGAGACCAAGAGTCCTCCGAAGAACTCGCCGTCGGTCCGCAGGTCGGCGGCGACCGGAATCTCCGGCTTTTGGAACTCGAGGAGCGCGCCCCGGGAGGCGAGGTCCCGCCGCTCAAAGGCATACTCGAGAAAGCGCAGGTCCTCCGTGCCGCTGAGGAAATAGCGGTGCGACGCCCCGGCGAGCTCCCAGAGCACGCGTAGGAGGACGGGATTGAGCAGCGGGCCGTCGTGCCAGTAGCTGAAGCAGTAACGGTGCACGTCCTTCGGCAGCTTCGGCCGCTGATCATGACGCCAGTGCCACTGCGGGATCTTCGCCTCGAAGCCCTCGCGGTAGGTGAACGTACCCCCGCGATAAGTCTTCGTCAGGGGGAGCTTCGCGATCTCCAGGAGGGACGCCACGTCCGCCGACACGTGAGGGTCCTCGGTGATCCCGGCCGCGTAGCAGTCGATGTACATCTTGCCGGCGGAATCCCACCGGGTGAGCAGGGGTTTGAAGGCGTCGAACTCCGGCGGCACGGGCCTCCCGCGCCGAAGTTCGAACTCGTGGATCGTGGTGGACCAGGCCGCCAGTCGCACCGAGAAGCCGCGGCCGAAAAGCGGGTTCGTGGACGCCTCGACCATCGCGCCCCGGTCGCCGCGTCGAAAGATTTGGTCCCCGACAGGCTCGAAGCCTGCTCCACGGAGATCCTCGCGCACCGCCGCCAGGTAGTCGTCGCGTCGCCGGTCCTTGACCCGGATCCGGAGCCAGATCCCGGCGGCGAGGAGTCCCGGGAAGACGACGAGGAGACCCAGGACGATGAACGCTACGGGCATGAGCAGGGGGTTCCTTCGCAGCGAGGGCATCCCTTGCCGTACTTCGCCAGCGCCGCCTTCTCCAGATCGACGCCCGAGAGGGAGCAGATCGTGGACAACCAGGCGAGGACGTCGGCGGCCTC
>DATGFI010000615.1:0-7708 GCA_035309205.1 Planctomycetota bacterium
GGGAAAGAGGTAGAAGGCTCCCGTCGGGACCACGCAGGTGAGTGGGGGGAGATTTCGAATCCGGGAGAGGGCTAAGTCGCGCCGGACTGCCAACTGTCCGCGGATCCCCGCCACGAACGAGTCGTTCTGGGCATCCAGGGCCGCCAGCGCCGCATGCTGAACCAGATTGCAGGCATTGGAGGCGGTATGGCTTTGAAAGTTCGCGATGGCCTTGATCGTAGGAGCCGGGGCCGCGACGAAACCGGCCCTCCAGCCGGCAATGCAGTAGGTCTTCGAGAGCGAACCCACGAGGATGGTCCTGGCCTTCATCTCGGGAACGAGCTTCACGATGTTCGAATGTTCTGCGGGCGTATAGACCAGCTGGTCATAACATTCGTCGAAGATGCAGGTGAGGCGGTGTTCGACTGCGAGCCGCGCGATCTTCTCCAGGATGGCGGGAGGATAGACCACCCCGGTTGGATTGTGAGGGGTGTTGAGTAGGATCCCCCGGGTGCGAGGAGTGATGAGCCGGCAAAGCTCGTCCGCATCGATTTGGAAATCGTGATGGGTGGTGGGCAGGAATACCGGGGTCGCGCCGGCAAGCCGCACCTGCTCGGGGAAGGTGACCCAGTAAGGGGCTGGGATCAGGACCTCGTCTCCCGCCTGGAATGAGACGAACACCGCATTGAAGAGGGCTTGCTTGGCGCCGGCGGTGAAGCCGACCTCCTCCGGCGCATAGGTCAAACCCGCCCTTCCGCTCACCTTCCGTGCGAGCTGCTCGCGCAAGGCCTTGATGCCCAGAGTGTCGCTGTACTGGGTCTGATGGGTGTCGATCGCCTTCCGGGCGGCATTCTTGATGCTGACGCTGGTGTCCTGGTCGAGCTCCCCCGCGGCGAAATTCACCACGTGGACCCCCTCCGCGCTCAGCTTGCGCGCCCGGTTTCGCATGCCGGAAGTCTGGGAGCCGACGAGCAGCTTCATCCGTTCAGCGATCATTTCTTTCCTCGTAGGAATTGACGACCCTGCTCCAGGCCGGACGAGGGCCGGAGGCCGCCGGGGGCTCAGGCCTTCTTGATTTTGACCTCCGGGGGTCGATGAGCCGGAGCCAGGGGTTTCGGGTGACGGGGCGTGTCTGCGGAGCTGGCGTGCCCGTTCTTCCCGGCCACGAGAGCCTCCAGGTCCAACAGTTTTTGCGCGCCCACCTGGACAGCGACGGCCGCGACGGTGGAAATCTCCGATTCCACCGCCTGCGCGGACTCCGCCCTGGCCAGGTTCCCGAAGGTTCGGTCCATGGCCGCATGCGCGGCGCGCAGGCCCTGATTCGCGAACATGGTGTGCGAGATACCCGACGCAAAGAATTCCTTCTTGGTGATTTGGGGAAGTCGCGTAGGGGCGATGAACACAGGAGTTCGTCGCCGCCATTCCCGCGCAAACGTGAGGACCTCCTGTCCAGTCTTGTCGAGTGACTGCACGAAGACCGCGTCCGCGCCGGCGTCGGCGTAGGCGCCGGCGCGGCGAAGGGCTTCTTCCACGCCCAGGCCCGCGACCAGCGCCTCGGTACGGGCGATGATCCTGGCGGGGGACTGGGCTTCCTTCACCCCAGCCCGCGCCGCCCGCAGTCGGGCGATGTGCTCTTCGGTGCTGACCAGCGACCGGTCGTAGCCGTCGTAGAGGCTGCACCGCTTGGACACGGGGTTGTCCTCGATGCAGAGGCCGGCCGCCCCCGCGCGGGCCATCGCCTCGACGACGTGGAAGGCTTTCACGGGATCGCCGTAGCCGGAATCCAGATCGACCACGATCGGGAGCTTCACGCTCCGACGAACGCAGCGGACGACGCCGAGGATGTCCTCGGGGCCGATGATGCCGGCGTCGGGCAGCCCCGCGGCCGCGGAGCAGCAGAAGCTACTCACCCAGACGAAGTCGAAACGATGCTTTTCAGCCAGCAGCGCCGAGAGGCCGTCGTAGACTCCGACGCCGACCTGGTGCCGACCGTTGAAGAGACGGGACGCGTTGTCGGTCTCCCAGGCTGGCCTGGGACGGGCAGTGGTTATCGGGGAGTAGCTGGTCCCTCGCTTCATCGTCTGCATCAACAGGATCCTCCTAGGCTGAGTCGGGTGGTTCGCCCTTTGCCGTTGTCGCTCCAATGAAGTTCCAGGAATGCCCAGGATTGAACATGAAATCTTAATATTGTGGTTACAACCCGTCTATTGTCCCGGGGGGAATGGGGGCTCCTTCCATGCGCTTTGGACGGCAGGGGGATTCTTATTCAGATTCAATGCATTTACATCCGTGATGTAAGATGCTGGGAATTGATTGCTTAAGACATTCGCTTGGATTTCATTCGCTCAGCTGGGAAGGATGATTAGGATGCTGGCGCGATAGACCGAGAGTGTGGGATAGTACACGGCATGGCGTCGATGGTCTTGGGGCTTCTTCTTGCTCTCCAAGCAGAGCGCCAGGAAGTGCGCAAAGACCTCTATGGAGACCCCCTCCCCAAGGGCGCGATCGCCCGATTGGGGACGACCCGGCTCTGCCAGCCAGAGGGGATCGTTTCGCTCTCCTTCTCACCGGATGGCAAAACGCTGGCTTCGGGAGGTGGGGCACTTCGGCTGTGGGATTTGGAGACCGGGCGACGCCTCCGAAAGATCGAGCGTTTCCTCCTCAACACGGTGGTCTTCTCCCCCGATGGTCAGTTGGTGGCCGGAGGGTGGAGCGAGGGTGAAATAGGCCTCTGGGATGCCCGATCGGGCGACCTCCGTCATGAATTCAAGGCGCATCGAAACGCGTCCGGAGTTCCCTCGATAGTTTTCTCGTCGGATGGCAGCCGTCTCGTGTCCTGCGAGGAGGGCGATACGGTGCGCTTTTGGGACCCATCGACGGGCAAGGAGGTGATGAATCTCGAAGGACTCGAAAAAGAGGTGCGATTTGTCGCATTGTCACGAGATGGTCAAGCACTGGCGTGCGTGAAAGGCAAGGATCGCATCTCGATTTGGGACGTGAAAGAGCGCGAGAGACTTCATGAAATGACGGTGGGAAGGGAGGCGGTGAACGACCTCGTCGTTGCCTTCTCGCCCGACGGGAAAACTCTGGCCTCTTGGTGCCTGGGCAGAAAAGTAGTACTGTGGGATGTCTCGACAGGCCTGGAGACGCGATCATTCGATATCGGATCAAAAGGTTTCAGCCGCTGCGCGGTGTATACCTGCCACGATCTCAAGAACCTCAGCTTCTCACCCGATGGTACGAAACTCGCGTTCGGCGGTTGTGATTGCGCGGTCCATGTCTGGGACGTGGCCGCAGGGAAGGAACTTCTGGACATCAGGGGACACTACGGACAAATCAACGCCATCGCCTACTCGCCGGACGGGACCACCGTTGCCTCCGGAGATGAGGATGGCGTCATCCGGCTTTGGAGAGGGGGAGAACGACAGTTGCCTGCGGACGTGCATCAAGCCGATATCACCGCTCTTGTCTGGAACTCAACCAAGAACAAACTTTTTACCGGCGGCGGGGACCCTGGCATTCGCGTTTGGGAGCCTGCATCCGGTCGCCAACTTCTCCACTTTCCCGGTCAGGACTCCGAGTTTGGGGCCATAGCCTTATCCGCGGATGGGTCGAGGCTTGCAACAGAGACCTCATCTCAAAGCGTGGCCCTCTGGGACGTCTCGACCGCGAAGGAACTTCATCGTTGGGAAGCCTCCGCCGGGCGGTTGAGGTTCTCCCTCGATGGGAGATTCCTGGTCGGCATGGATTCGAACGGTGAGCTTCACGTGTGGGACACCATCTCTGGCGCCCAGAGGTTCAGTGTGAGGGCAGCGGCTGAAAGGGGCAACCGATGGGCAGATTTCCTCTCGGACGGTTTGACGCTGGCGTGGAGTACGGATACCGGCATCAGCTATCTCCCCGTCATGGCGAACGGGTCGATCGGGGAGAAAACCCGCCCCTTGGCCGCCCGTTGCATCGAATCCTCGAGCGACGGAAGACTCCTGGCGGTGGAATCCAAGGAGGTCTTCAAGATCTCTGTCCTGGATCTCCTGTCGGGTGACATCCTCTTCACCTTCAAGTCCCACCAGACTCCCGTGGAGCAGGCGACCTTCTCCCCAAATGGAAAGTTGCTGGCCTGGGTCTGCCGGGCGGATCTCCATGTGGCCGACCTTTCAACCGGTCTGGAGCTCATCCAAATTAAATCCCCTGAGGGGCCGTCCGGACGCTTCGGACCCGTGTGCTTTTCACCGGACGGGGTGGCATTGGCCACTGCACTGGGGCAATCAGTGCTCATCTGGGAACTGCCCTCGATTGCTCCGGGAGAGCCAAAGGATACCCCTGACCAGCAATGGGATGCATTAGCTCGGACTGAGGCGGTAGCGGCTTACAAGGCGATCTGGTCCCTCATTGCGCGCGGGAACAAGACCGTCTCCTTCCTGAAGGACAAGCTTTCTTCTCCGGGCTCGTTCCCCCGGCTCTCGGAGGGCCTGGACAAAGCGATCAATGATCTCGATAGCGACGACACGGCGGTACGGGATAAAGCATCCTCGGCGCTCAAGAAGCAGGGAATCTCAGTGATCCCACGGCTTAAATCCGCCCTCGAGAGGTCGGAGTCAGCTGAAACCCGTGGTCGTATCGCAGACATCCTGAGTTACTTTCGAGATCCATTCTGCATCCCCGAGGATGGGCTTCAACTCAGGCGGGCCGTTCACATCTTGGAAGTGATTGGCACAAAGGAATCTGGCGAGGTGCTCAAGGAACTTCAAGATGGCCGTCTGGGATTCGAGGTGCCCGATGCGCTACCGGCTCTTGAGCGCCTCAGGCTGAGATGATCCATCACGTGATCACGCCGGCATTTCAGTTCAAGTCCCGGAGTCCTTACGAGGTAACAGCATTCTGTCCATGGAATGCAGGTATTCGTTCTACTTGGGAATCGCCCTATCTCCGACGAAGTCATTGGGTTCTGGTATCCGCGGGATAGATACGCTTTCCAGCAGATTCGAGGCTGACGCATCACTTTCTCCGCCTCTCTAAAGTTGTCGGTATCGGGAAATCAACCGTAAGCGTCGGAGCAGCCCCACTCCGGCGCCTGCGAGCCGATTGTAGGGGGCAATTCACTTCCTAGCTCCAAAGGGGACGGTCTATAATCCCGATGGAGACGTATGAAGGTTCAACTGAAGTTCGCACCTCTATTTGTTCTCATCCCCGGCCTCGTCATTTGCGCAGTTCTTCTGCGGAGTAAGGACAAGCCTGCACCTCCGCCAGCGAAAGAGTCAGCGCTTGTCCATTCTAATGCTGATCAGAAGACCCCCGACGGCGCTCCCGGACGATCATCTTCGCAAGACCGCCGTAGCTCGCAGGACTGGGATCGGTTCCTGGACGGGAATCCTGAGCTTATCCAGGGCTGGATCCGGCGCCTCGACGATTCCACTTTGTCTGCTGCTGAGCGCGGCAGCCTCTACGGAACCTTGAAGGACACGATCGACCACCTTCTCCTTGAGAACGGGATCCACACGTTGCCCTTGATCTCGAAACTGCTGACCGACCCCGTACTCCCGATGGATTTGCGTAAGGCGGCGGTGGACGCGGTCAGCCGAATTGTGCATCCGCAGTCTGTGGATTTCCTGCTTCGCCTGGCGGCCTCCGGCCGGCTCGATCCGGAAGTCCAGGCGATGGCCATCGATGGCATCAACAACCTCATGCGAAATCTCCATCATGTCCACGAGACACAACCCATCATGGACCTCTGCAAACAGGTCTTCAACCAGGCGATGAACTCCCCGGATGAAAGGATTCGGGCGGCCGCTGTCCTGGGATACGGCACGGTCGTGCGACCCGAAGACGATGCTGCGGCGGCCCAATTCCTCAGAAGCCTCTTGAAGTCGGATCCTTCCGTGGATGTCCGGCGCATCGCCACGAACTCCCTTGTCGGGAATCGGGACTGGGTAGAAGGCAATGCCTGGCTCTCCGGCGAGATGAGGGCCGTGGTCGCATCGAACGCCGGGGAGGAGGATCGGTCTTTGGCCCTTCGGGTCCTGGTAGCGACCCGGACCCCTCAGGCACGGGAGGCCGTCCTTACTTGCCTGCAGGACAACTCCCAGTTTATGAGGAGCGTCGCCATCTATAGTGCCGGCGAATTGAAGATGGAAGAGGTAACGCCCGCGCTGGCCACGGTGCTCGCAAACGCCGAGGAAGACATCAACCTTCGGCTGGCGTGTCTCAAGGCGTTATCGGAGATCCCAGGCACCGGGAGCGTTCGAGCACTCCTGGCGAGCGCGGAGGGGGACGTGGACCCCGACATCCGTGGAAATGCTCTGGCGGCCGCGGAGAAGGCGCCGGGGACCGCGGACGAGCGCCTGGGCAAGGAACTCGTCCGCTTCTATGAGACGCGGACCGACCCGAATGAAAAGGATATGGCTGCTTCCATTCTTTCGCAGAATGCCTCTCCTGAAGCGTACGATACACTCCGTCGCGTGTTCATCTCGACGGCCGAGGATGAACGCCTCAAGGTCGGTTCTCTGCTCCTCGCTTCTCCCCACGCCTCCGACTTCGCCCAATCCACCTTTTCCGAGCTGCTGGGGACCCGGCTCGGCGATACCGCGGTCCGCGTCCTTTTTGAGACGGCGCCTGATCGGGCGCTCAAAGAGGTTGAGGACTTCTACGTCCTCGGCAAAGGCACTGGAATCGACGACGGGACGCGTCGGACCACCATTCGGTCTCTGGGTGAGTTGGGAACGGCTCGTGCAGAGTCGATGTTGGCTAAGATCCGGGACATCGAGACCGATCCAAGTATTCAATTCGAAGCGGAGTCCGCGCTCCGGCGGATCCGCGATCACCAATAAAGTCGCTGGTCCGGGGACCCAAGCCAGGTCCGGAGCCTTCATGAGCGTCCGGCCGACTGTGTCTATAACTTCGGTGTGCTGGATACAGAAATCTTCAGGATGTGCGCCGTTTCATCGCTGATCATAGTGGCCAGAACGTTCAGATTCTCCGCCAGCCACTCGTCTGCTTTGGACGTCCCCAAGCCTCCGGAAATCAGATGATGGCCAGTTCGGAGTAGAGGGACCACTGTCGCCCCCAGGAGATAACTTTGCTCAGCCAGATTGGGTAATGCCCCGGCCTCAGACAGCACTGCTTCCACCAGCGGCTGGGCCTGCCGGAGGATGTTCTCCTGGCGCCGAAGGGCTTCGGACCGATTGAAGAGCTCCATGGATTCTCCTTGGGGTATTGCCCATGCCCCGCTGGGGGTTAGGATGAATTGGGCGGACCGGTCGCCGCCTTCCACAATCTTGGCATTAAGGTGTCAATCCGGCTTTGCGGGGTCGTCCAGATTCGGGTAAGCACGTCTTTCAGGTAGGTGTAGGGCTCTACTCCATTGATTTTGGCCGACTCTATGAGCGTATAAGCTCCCGCGGCCCAGCGTCCCCCTTCAGGAGAGGCGACGAAGAGGAAGTTCTTCCGGCTCACGGCCACTCCGCGCAGGAGACGTTCGACGGCGTTCGTGTCCAAAGGTACCTCGCCGTCCAGGAGAAACTGCTGGAGGGCCTTCCACTGGCCCAACGAATACCGGATCGCCTCCCCCATCGGACTCTTCGGGAGGACCTTCATGACCTCGATGTCGAGCCAGGCCTTCATCTCTGCCACGAGCGGGGCCGACTTCTCCTTTCGAAGCCCGAGGCGCTCATCGGGGCCATGATGTTTGGCTTTGGCCTCTGCCTCGACCGCGTAAAGTTGCCGAATGAACCCC
>DATGFI010000616.1:0-4787 GCA_035309205.1 Planctomycetota bacterium
GGAAGCTGGAGGTTCATCACCGCCGCGGTACCCGGGAGACTTCTCCAGATCAGTCCAAGGGCGTATTCGATCTGGGTTCCGATGATGACCGACGGCTTCTTCTCCCATCTCTGGACTAGACCGACCAGGCGCGGCCGGATGAGCCCGTCCCCACTTTCGATGGTCCGCCAGATTGCACCGCCGCTAATCCCTCCGGGCTCGGGTAGCGATTGTCGGATCCCATCGAGGTCCACCATCCCAACGTCCGACCACTCGATGGCGACGTGGACGTCGGGTGTGAAGTCCCGGATGAGCGAGGGGTCGCCGGAGTATTTCAGCCCGCCGAACAGCATCCCGTTGGTGGAGAAGACGGTCGGGCCCGGGCCCGACAGGACCGTGGGGTATCCAAGGACAACGTAGGCCGATTGCTTGGCTGCGAACTGGTCCGTCGGGTCGAGCCGATCTAAGGTCAGGAACTCGTGCCTAACTTCCAGCTCCGCCACATATTCCGGCGGTAGATCGATGACCGCGACGTCGACGGGGTCGACGCCGCCATCCTTCCGAGTGCTTACGAACTACCCCATCTTCGAACTGAACGGGAGGAATGCCATCTTGGGGTCGTTGTACCTGCGGATGCAGAGGGTCTTCCCTTGTCGCCCGGAGAGGTCCGCGACGTGACCCGCGGTCAGCATGAGGTGATGGGACCCAAGGCGCAGGAGGGTCCCAGTCCCCTGGATCTCGGGAGTGCTGTTGTTATTGGAGATCCGTGAGTAGAGGGGAACGCAGCTCGGGGAAATCATCTTCCCGACGGCCGCCATCTTGTCCGCGGTCTGCGGGTCCGGGGGCTGGACCGGACTGGAGGACTTTCGCCGCCTCGACTTCTTCCCGAACTCGTCCATCTACGGCACCCAGGACCGGGCGATAATCCCCAACGCCCGCAGGGGAATGGTCACTCGAGTTATGGATCCCTGTCAATGGTCACGGGTCGAGTCGACCAATCCTTGCAAGCTCCGTCCGTCAATCGCTGGCTCGAGCCAGGACTGGCGCGCGGCCGCTTCCCCCTCTGAACCTCGCACCGCGCGGATTGACGCGTCAGCGGGCAGCCTGGCGCGTCCGGGCGCGCGCCGCGGGAGCAGGGACCCCTGCCGAAATCCCGAGATCAGGATCGCCCGGGATCGCCATCGTCCAGGCACGTCCAACTTGACCGAGTCCAGGCGTCCCAAACGAGCCGGAACATGCCGAAATAGGCATATAATGGGATCGCAAGCAAACCGGGGTTTGGACCCTGTTAAAGCGATTTAAGCCGATGCGATGCGGATCAAGATCGATCCGCGAAAGGGGGCTCGAAAACTGGTGGGATCCGACGCAAGCAGGCTCCCAGATGGGCTCTTTCGTATATTTCTCTTGTTTCGATTATTTCGACTGTGTATCCTTAGGGCATGGAACAGATGCTGACGAAAATGCCCACCGCCCACGAGGCGAAGGAAGCCAAGGTCGCCGCCAGGGCCCTGGCCCCGATTCTGGGGCGCAAGCGTGCCCGGGAGATCAAGGTCCGGGCCACCGGAGACGGCGCCGAGGCGACTGTGACCGTCCCGCGGGAAGCGTTCCAGTTCTTCCTGGAGATCCTCGGGCACATGGCGAACGGGAACACCGTGACCGTCATGCCCGTCCACGCGGAACTGACGACCCAGGAGGCGGCGGACCTGCTTCACGTCTCCCGGCCCCATCTGGTCGGGCTCCTGGACGCCGGAGAGATCCCCCATCGGATGGTGGGCACCCACCGCCGGATCCTGGCCTCGGACCTGCTGAGCTACGTCGAGAAGGACAAGGCGCGCCGGCGGGCCGTGCTGGACGAACTGGCATCCGAAGCCCAGAAGCACAATCTAGGCTACTGAGACGCCTGTGGCCTTCGTCGTCCTCTATGACGCCTGTGTCCTCTACCCGGCGCCACTCCGCGATCTCCTCATCCGGATTGCCGAGGCGGGTGTTGTTCGCGCGACATGGTCGGAGGAGATCCTCGAGGAATGCTTCAGGAACATCCTCAAGGATCGAAAAGATCTGAGTCCCGCGAAGTTGGCACGGACCCGGGAGCTGATGCGGATCGTTCTTCCGGACTGTCTCGTGACCGGCTATGAGGCGCTGATTCCCGCGCTCAAATTGCCGGATCCCGGCGACCGCCATGTCCTGGCGGCGGCAGTCAAAGCGGGTGCCCAGGTCCTGGTGACCGCCAATCTGAAGCACTTTCCGGAGAAGACACTCAAGCCCTTCAACATCGAGGCGATGCATCCCGACGATTTCGTCCTGGACGCGATCGACTTGGCCCAAGGCGTGGTTACGGAAGTTGTTCGGCAGCAGGCCGCCAGCCTGAAGAACCCTCCCAGGACCGTTGGCGAGCTCTTGGAGACCTTGAAGGCCCAAGGTCTGGTCCAGACGGTCGCCAAGCTGCGCGATCTCGGAGTGTAGTGCTCCCTTCGACCTGGACCTCGATGCGGCGCCCAAGATCGCCAAGAGTCATCGCAAGTTGTACAGGTAGAGCACCGCGGCCCACCCGCTCGGCAGCCAGGCAGGCGGCCTCTTGAGTTCTTCACCGTACTTCACGATCATCTGCAGAAAGTAGTAGGCGTGGAAGAATGCCTCGACGATGGGGCGAGTCTGTTCATCCCAGTGGGCATTCGTATCGGACTTGAATGTCCTCCCCGTTCCGTCCCCCACGATCCTCATGAAGCTGGCATTGAGCGAACACGCAGCCTGACGACCCTTGGTGCGAGACTTGATGTGTTGCCTTGGAACGAGCGACCTCAGAGCATCAACGATTTCGAGCGTGTGCCGCTGAAGGTGAAAGACTTTCCAGGAGCCGTGATAGAAGCGATAGACCCGGTCCTCATAGATCCCGTGGCTGCTCGCATCCTTTAGAAGTATCTTCAGCCTGGGCAATGCCTTCTTGATTTTCACCAGGAGACGCCGCACCTCAGGCCGCTCGTCATTGCCTTCCATAAGCAGGCTTGGCGTTAGGTCCACAGGTTCCTCAGCATCCCGCTCGCGCCTCTTTCTGACCTGCGCCCTTTTGCCCATTGCTTCTCCTTCGAGGGGTTTCAACCAATCTCAGCCGCGCCTCTTGACGACTCTCGCCGGCAAGGAGTACGCTGATCTCACGGGTCTCAACTGCGGCAGCGAGCGGCCGGCCTCGGTCGCTCGGGGCAAACACCAACCTCGACACCCCGTGTCGGGGTCCATTCACGAAGCCCTTTTCCGACGCGCCTTGAGGCGCACGTGGACCTCATCGCCCGCGTCGTTTCCGTAGAGTGCCCGGAAGCAGAGTTCACAACATCCGATCGCACTTCTGACCCAAGGGCTGACCCAGGGGAGACGTCGACCGCAGAGCACGCACATGCCTTCTGTGGTTCGAGCTCGATGAACGATGCACAGTGCGTCCGCTTCGTCGGTTGAATTGCCGACCTGGTCGACGCGCCTGGATTCGGGATCCAGATGAAAGAACTCGCACGCGATACAGAAGCTGCTCCACGATCCTACCCGGCTTCGCCGCCTGCCAGATCTCATTCGTCCCTCCTCAATTGGACCACGTCCACCATGACATGGCTCGAGTCAGCATAGGTCACGCCAGGAAGGTTACATAGGTCTTGGTTCTCGAGCGCGTTCCGAGAAGACGGATCGACCGCAGACGCGGTCTTTCTTGCCCAAGGGACCTTTCGCCCTGAACCGGACATGCGCTCGCCGGTTTAAGGCTGAGCAGGAATGACCATGGGTATTGACGAAGTGCCGACGAAGGACGATCGGGACGAAAACCGCTTGAGCGGTGAGGCATGCGGAAAGGTCCTCGACGCGCTCTTTCCGAGCGGCTTTGCGGGTCGTGATGTCCTTGAGGAGATCGTTCCCGACGGATGGGAGAGTTCTCCCTTCGCCCGCGTCTTCCATCCGACTCCGGAGCAGATTCACGAGGAGCGGATGGCATTGTTCCGGGATCTGGAGGCCGACCTGGACCCCGGCGATACCGTCGGACTGCCTCCAACCTTGGAGCAGGCGAACAGGGACTGGCGATCGTGGAACGTACACGTCCAGCCGGAGGAGGAGTGCATCAAACTGGTGGGACTCTGCCTCTGGGACATCTTCTCGGACAATCACGATGTGACCACCCCCGAAGGCCACCTGGTGCACTTGGGTTCCTTCCGAGGCACCGGTGCGTTCCTTGCAGATTGGCTGAAGGGGAAGGGCCGTGGTAATCGCTACGACTACCTCACCTTCTATCTGGGAACCTGCGGTCTTTCAGGCCGGGCAGATTATGCATCCCTATACCGGATGATCTTCAAGCGGATGAAGAAGCTGGCCCTCGATTGGGTCTACCAGTTCCCTCGACTGGGAATCGTGATGAAGCAGGATTCAGAAGCGGACAAAGGACTAATCGAGGAATACGATCCGTCCCAGGCGCTGAAGGACGAGGAGGAGAAGGCGGAGCGAGCCCAGGAAGCCGCCCAGCTTATGGCTGATCTTGAGCAAGACTACCAGGACGCCGTCAAGGAGGCTCAGGAGAGTGAGCCGCCAGATACCGTCCGGGCGTACCGGGACGTGTACGGCCACTTTCCCCGGGGATGGCCACCAGCGATGTGACTAAGACTGCAGAGTCAGCCGTGACGGCCCCGATTACCAGCGATACCGGCTTAGAGATGAAGAGTTGGGCGGACAAGGTCAGAAACCTGGTTAGCCCCGAAGCAGCCGACCAAGAAGAAGCAGCGGAACGGTCCCCGGAACGATCCCGACTATGAGCGCTTTCAACTGCGGCTCTGGTGACCCCG
>DATGFI010000617.1:0-2483 GCA_035309205.1 Planctomycetota bacterium
GAGGGTCTTCAGCTTGTCGGGGTCGGAGGGAAGATTCCGTGCGGCCCCGATCACGTCCTTGGCCATGGGCGAACCCTCGAGGACCAGTTTGTCGCCCTCGGACAGGACCGCGTCGACCTTCGCCTTGGGCGCCTCCTTGGGCTTCTCGGGCTCGGGCTTGGGTTCGGCGGGTCTGGGGTCTTCCTTCGGTTTCTCCGGCTCCGGCTTAGGCTCCGTGGGCTTGGGTTTCTCGGGCTCCGGTTTCGCATCCTCCTTGGGCTTCTCAGAGTCGGGCTTCGGTTCGGCCGGCTTGGGCTCCGCGGACTTGGGCTTCTCCGGCTCCGGCTTGGACTCCACGGGCTTGGGTTTCTCTGGCTCCGGCTTCGCATCTTCCTTGGGCTTTTCGGGTTCGGGCTTCGGATCGCCGGGCTTCGCATCCTCCTTTGCCGCATCCGGGGGTTTGGGGATGTCGTTCGGCGTGGCCGGCGCGACCACCGTCAGGAGACTCTTCGGATCCCGCTTTTGGGCGGGCTTGGGATCGGGAGCCGGGGTCGGATTGAATTTGTTGGCCACGAAATCGTCCGACTTGGAGAAGATCTGCTCCTTGGGACCCTTCCACTTCTGGAGGGCCTTGCCCAGATCCATCGCCGCGGTCTTCTGCTTCTTCTGCTCCTCCTTGGCGACGTCCGCGGAGATTGCCGTGTCCTTGCCATTGGCAGCGACCACTCTCCCGATATCGTCGACGCCGAGGTACACCTCGTTGCGATATTTCTCAAGCTCGTCCAGGACGTGTTTGACGTCGACGTCTGTCAGCGACTGGGGAGCGTCCTTGTATTTCTGCTCCTGGTCGGCGAGGAAGGACTGAGCGCGCTCGCGGATCTTGATGGCAGCGCCGTACCGGGCGTCCAGACCGACGGCGGGGCTCTCCTCTGCGGGGGCATCGCCGCCGGCCGACGGTTTCTTGATCAGGCCGTACATCCGGGCCAAGCGGATGATGAGGGGGGGCTTGCCGCCGATGGGGATGCAGGCGTAGGCGACCATTCCAAGCAAGAGGACGATGATGGTGAGCATGAGATACTTCGTGCCTTTGCCACCCTGCTTGGGCGCCGCGGAGGAGGAGCGCAGGGGAGGCCGTGCCGCGCCGCCGAGGGCAGGAGCGCCGGGACGCCGGCCGGTAGCGGGCCTCGCCGCGGGAGCCGGAGCGGGCGCAGGGACCGCGGGACGGACCCCGGTCCCCGCTTTACGGACGCCCGTACCGCGCTGCGGATTCGATGGATTTAGCGTCATGGCTCCTCCTGTTACTCCCTGAGCTCCATCAACTTCTTGCGCACCGTGATCAGGGCTTCCTGGTACTGCTTGGTGTCATAGGTATTCTTGGACTTCTCGTTCGCCTGGGTCAGCAGCCCCATGCCGTCGGCGATGAGCTTCTTCCCTTTCTCAAGGTCGGCGATCAGCGCCTGCTTCTGGCCGGCGCTCAAATCGTGATTCCCCAGCTGGAATTGATTCTTCTGGATCAGCGCCAGTCCCTCATTGCATTTGCTCATGCCGTCGCGTTCCAGGCCCGCCACATCGACGGGCTTAGACTTTGGCGTGTCTTTGACGGGCGGAGCTGCATGATCTCCCGATTTTCCATTCATGGCGACGAAGCCGACCACCAGAAGGACGGCGAGCCCGACTCCGATGCCGATGAACAGTGTCGTGTTTGATTTCGGCGCCGCCGCCCGGGCGGACGGGCGGGCGGCGCTGGGAAGGGACCGCGTGGTCGGCCGGCCGCCGCGGCCCGTCGAGGGGACCTGCTTCGGGACGCCTCCCGTGGCGGCCCTCCCCGTGGAGGTGGGCGCCGCCTTGGCGGGCGCCTTGACGGCCGGCTGGCCCAGCCGCGTGGAACCGCGCCCGGGACGCTGTGTCGCCATCTTCAGATCCTTTCCGCTCGCGTAATCCCCAGGTGCCGAACCTAGTCCGACTTCACGCTGCCCTTCTTGAAGATGAGGTCGCTGTCGACGGAAATTTCCGGTTCGGCGGCCTCCCCGTCCTTGGCCGGATTCGCGGTCTTTCCGCAGCTCGGACAGTTGTAGTCGTGGCTGGTGAAAATGGATCCGCCCTTCACGGTGAGGTCCCCCTTGGGGAGGCTCGTCCCGCAGATCGTGCAGAACTCAACCATGGTTTTTTCTCCTACTGTCGCGAGGCCGGGGCCGCCAGGCGGCACACCAGCGATTCCAGGATCGGGATCTCGTTGCCTCCGGAGGTCTTCAAGGCGACGTCCGCCTTCAGGATTTCCCCATGCTTGTCGACAAGCTCCGCAAGGGAGTGGTTGTCGACCAGTCTCAAGAATTCGTCGGCATAGAAGGTGATCTGCAGCTGCGAGGTCACCTCAAAGCGGCGGCGCCCCCCGGCCAGCAGCTTCTTGGCCTCCGCCAGCTTCCGGTACTGCCAGGCGAGCTTCCACAGGAGCACCTGGACCGCCTCGCCCGACCGGATCAGCGCCCGGAGCACCCGGTACGCCT
>DATGFI010000618.1:0-4029 GCA_035309205.1 Planctomycetota bacterium
CAAGTTCGCCTCCGTCTACGGCCAGAATTCGGGCGTAGGCTTCGCGATCACTCACGACCGACTGACGAGCGTGCTGGCGGACCTGAAGGCCGGGAAGAATGAAGCGGAGGCTCGGCGGCCCTTCCTGGGCATCCAGTACGACTACAAGAGCACGAAGGAAGGCGTCGAGCTGGAGAGCGTGCAGGCCGGCACCGCGGCCGACAAGGCTGGGCTGAAGGCCCGGGACGTGATCGTCGAGTTCGACGGCCGGAAAGTGACGCTGTTCGACGACCTCCGGGAGGCGATCCTCCGGAAGACGCCCGGCGACAAGGTGAAGGTGAAGGTCCTCCGCGGCGAGGATGAGATGGAGTTCGACATCGTCCTGGGCTGGGCCCCCGGAGAGTAGCATGCGCACGCTGGCGGCGACCCTCGCGCTGGGCGCGCTTCTGGCGGCGCCGTTCGACTCGGCCGCCGAACAGGACCAGGCGGCCAAGCTTCAGAAGAAGATCGAGGAGTGCTCGCGCGGCATCACGGAGCGCTTCGTGTTTTTCGGCGGCGGCTCGGGCGTGTTGATCAGCGAAGACGGCTACTGCCTGACGAACCATCACGTGGCCGGATCCCAAAGCACCACCAAGGTCACGCTGCACAGCGGACGGCAGTACACGGCCAAGCAGATCTGCACGGATGCCCTGGGCGACCTCACGCTGTTCAAGATCGACGGCGGCGACGAGAAGTTCGCCTCCATCGAGCTGGGCGACTCCGACAAGCTGGAGATGGGGCAATACGTGATCGCCTGCGGCAATCCCTTCGGCATCACGATGCGGGATGCGGATCTGAAGATGTATCCCACGATCACGCTGGGCATCGTCTCGGCCATGCACCGCAACCAGCAGACCTACTTCGACTGCATCCAGACCGACGCGGCGGTGAATCCCGGCAATTCGGGAGGCCCGCTGGTCACGCTGGACGGCAAGCTCGTGGGAATCAACGGACGGATTGCGACCCGGTACATGAACCGCGTCAACTCCGGGGTAGGTTATGCGATCCCCTCCAACCAGATCCGGAATTTCCTTCCGGGCATGATGAAGGGCGGCGAGAAGGCCAAGATCTACCACGGCATGGTGGGCGGGCTCTTGATCGCCGAGCAGAACACCCAGGGCGAAGGCGCGAGGATCCTGGGGGTCCGGACGGATTCGACAGCCGAAAGCGCGGGCTTCAGGAAGGGCGACTTGATCATCCGGGTGAACCAGTACCCCGTCTTCAACCGCGAGCGGTACCTGGGGGCCATCGGCATCTTCCCCGAGAAGACGGAAGTGACGATCCGGGTGAAGCGGGGCGACGGCACGGCCGACCTCAAGGTCGAGCTGGAGCGCTATTCTCCCATGGAGGGGTTGGGGCTCGGACAGGCGCCTCGGCCCGCGCCGACGCGGCCCAAGGGCAGCGGCTATCTCGGCGCCTATGTCGAGGAAACCAAGGACGGAATCAAGGTGATGGACGTACGGCCGGCTTCCCCCGCCGACGAGGCGGGGCTTCAGCTGGGCGATGTGATCCTGGCGGTGAACGACCGGAAGATCGGCAGCCGAGACGAGCTGCTCCAGCGCCTTTGGCAGCGCAAGCCCGGCCAGCGCGTGCGCCTTTCCATCAAGCGCGGCGAACAGGACCTGGAGATCGAAGCCGTCCTGGGCCGCAATCCCGACGACGAGTAGAGCCGCGCCCCCTGGACGAGCGGACCGTTCGTCCGCCAGCATCCCCTCCGGGAAGCCCGCCCCTTCTCTCCCCAAAAAAAATGCCGCTGCGGCGACGGGCGTCGCCCCAGCGGCATCGAGAGAGGGAGGAAAAGGACAGATTTATCGGCCGCAGGTGCCGGTCCAATTACTCAAGGTGCAAATTTCAAGGCGCCCTGCGGCCGGAAGTTTCCATTACACTCTCATGTCGACTCCTGCGGTCTCGAACATCTCCACCTTGCCCACCACCCGGTAGACGGCATCGACGTCGTCGTGTGTCAGGAATTCCAGGGGGAACTCCTTGTTCAGCGGCTGAAGGACGATGTGGTCGCCCTGCTCCAGCATGACCTGGCGGACGAGCGCCTGGCGCTTCTGGCGGAGGCTGAACACGATATAAACCATCGAGCCGTTGCGGATCTTGTCCTCCTTCGTCAGGAGGACGACGTCGCCGCGCGAGAAGCCGGAACCGCCCTGCTGCTCCATCGACTCGTCGCACACCGTGGCCGCGAATTCCAGGGGCGTCCGCGACTTCGGGAGCGCGAGGGTCGCATTCACCGCCGGCTTCACCCGGCCGTCGGCACCGAGTTCGGCGGCGTAGCCCGTGGACAGCGTATTGATCAGCGGCACACGCGAAAGCTCTACCGGCGAGGTGCCCTCGGTCTCCGCCAGAGCCATCACGCGCTGGGCGTCCTCTCGAATGATGGCCGGCGCCTTGTCCGCCCAGGCGATGCGGACCAGCGTCCGCTCGTCCTGGGTGAACAGCCTGGCGAACTTCTTGATGATCTTGACGGAAGGGGGATTTACCTTGTCGTTTTCAATGCCCGAGACGTACCCCTTGTGCGAACCGATCTTCTTCGCCACCGCCTCGAGCGTCAGGCCCCTTTCCTTCCTCAATCTCTTCACCAGGTCCCCGAAGTTGGACACACTCGCCTCCTCATCATCAAAGGTGCACGGTCAACCCACCATCGCATGGATACGCTGTTTCAAGTCCGCAAGCCGCAGGGGCTTGTGGAGGAACGCATCGGCGCCGCTGAGCCGGACCTCGTGGGGGTCGATCTCCCCGCCGTAGGCCGACATCGTCAGAATCGGCACATTTCGGGATTTCTTGTAGCTCTGGAAATGCCGGCAGACCTGAAGGCCCGACAGGTCCGGCAGGCGGATGTCGAGCAGGATCACGTCGGGCTGGAAGGCCGCGAGTCTCGTGGCCGCGTCCAGCGCGGTCGAGGCGACGTCGACATCATACTCGTCGTGGAGGGCGTCCTTGAGCAACTCCAGGAGGTCCGCGTCGTCGTCAACGATCAGGATGCGGGGTCGGACGACGCCGGCATGATCGGGGATGCCGCTGGAGCGCATGAATCTCTGAAGGTCCTCGGCGGTAACGCGACGGTGTTTGGAACCGGGAATGGTGTATCCGGTGAGACGTCCGCCGTCGATCCATTTGATGACGGTGCGCTTGGTGACCTGACAGAGCCGGGCGATTTGCCCGGTCGTGTAGGTCGATTGCCGGCGTCCATTTCTCATATATAAGCTATATAAAGTGTACAAAGTATACTCCAGAGATCAAGAGGAAATAAAAATATTTTTTGTGGTTCCGTTCAATCTAGCACCGCACGAGCAATTCTATAGAAACATCGGGATTGCTAGCTCGTGAGGGGCAGCTCGACCCGGAACACGGAGCCGTGGCCGGGACGGCTTCGCACGGTGATCCGACCGTTGTGATTCTGGACGATCATCGCGCTGATCGACAACCCCAGACCCAATCCCTTACCGACCGGCTTGGTCGTGAAGAACGGCTCGAATAGCTTGCGCCGGACCTCCTCGGGCATGCCCCGGCCCGAATCGCTCACCTCCACGACCACGCGTCCGTCCTTCTTCTGCGTGCGGAGGGTCACGGTCCCCTTCTTCTCGATCGCCTCCTCGGCGTTCTTGAGCAGATTGAGAAAGACCTGGCTCATCTGTCCCCGGAGGCATCGCACCTGGGGGATCCGTCCGAGTTTCCGCACCACGCGAATGCCCGGCCGGAGCTCCCGCTGGATCAGCGTCACCGCCTCCTCGAGGCAGTCGTTCAGATCGACCAGCTCCGCGGTCCGGGTGTCGCGGGCAAAATTCCGGAAGTCGCGGACGATCTCACGGGCGTGCCGGGCGGCCTTGAGGGCGTCGCGGATCATGCCGCGGAACTTCGCCACGCGGGACCCGATCCCTCGGATCTTCTTCGACCGCGCACCCTCCTTCGACAGGGGAAGGAGCACGTCGCTGACCTCCGCAAGGAGTTGGAGGTTGCCGTACATGACGTTGAGCGGATTGTTGATCTCGTGGGCGACGCCGG
>DATGFI010000619.1:0-4327 GCA_035309205.1 Planctomycetota bacterium
TCTTCGAGGAGCTCCGGAGGCTGCAGTACCGCGGCCCGGTCGCCCTGGAGCTCTCGCGCGACAGCCACCGGGCGGCCGACGCGGCGGCCGAAGCCTTCAGGAAACTCTCGCCTCTAGTGAAATAACATGCGGCCCGTTAGATCCTCCTCCCGACGGGTTATGCTTCCTGACGGAAGGGCGGGATCGGGCCGAACATCTTGATTGGGGGCACCTTGATGGATTCCCTTCTCCTCGCCGCCTTTGTCGCCCTGGCCACCTCCCCCGCCGACGACGACCTGATCTGGGTCGAGGGCGAAGCGGCCACGACCAAGGACGTGTGCCCGCCCAACGCCTGGTACAACAGCATCAAGAAGGACCTCCTCTCGGGCGGCGACTGGCTGTCCAATTTCGGCGACAAGGATGGGACGGCCAGCTACGACGTCCCGGTTAAGAAGCCGGGAACCTACACGCTGTGGGTGCGGGCGAATCCGATCGGCGCCGCGCTCTCCTGGCGGCTCGGCGAGGGCGACTGGAAGGAAATCGAGACCGGAAAGAGCGTCGACCAAGTCAATCTCGCCGCGGACAACCGGCCCGATATGCGCTTCGTCGCGTGGATGAAGGTCGGCCCGGTGGAGCTCAAGCCCGGCACGGCGAAAATCTCATTCAGGATGCATTCGGGCCCGAGCCACCATGGCGGCCTGGACTGCTTTTGCCTGACCCTCAAGCCCTTTACCCCGAGCGGGAGCCGAAAGCCCGGAGAAAAGCTCGGGCTGGCCGGACCGGGGACCTGGGCCTTCGAGCCCGACGAGGACGAGTTCAGCCCGAAAGCGCTCTTCGATCTTCGATCCCTCAACGAGAAAACGGCGGGGGAGTCGGGCTTCGTCCGCAGCACGCCCTCCGGCGACTTTACGCTCGGAAATGGAATGCCCGTGCGCTTCTGGGCCGTCAACACGACCGGCGGGCCCTCGGGCGATCCCGCCGACATCCGCAAACACGCGCGATTCCTGGCCAAGCGCGGAATCAACATGGTCCGCTGGCACGGCGCGCTTAATCCCAAGGGGCCGCAGTCGAAGATCACCGACGTCGACGGCGATGAGATCGCCAAGACTCAGCGCTTCATCGCCGCCATGAAGGCCGAAGGCATCTATACGACCTTCTCTCCATACTGGGCGATCGCGGCGAGCGCGAACCCGAACTGGAACCTAAAGGGTCATCCCAGCGGGAACCTGCCCGGGCTGCTCTTCTGGGACGAGGACTTCCAGGCGGCCTACAAGGGATGGCTTCGGGAGTTCTTCACGCGCAAGAATCCCTATGGCCCGCCGCTCAGGGACGAGCCGGCGATCGCCATCTTCCAGATCCAGAACGAGGACAGCCTGCTCTTCTGGACGATCGAGGGCGTGAAGGGCGAGGAGCGCAAGCGGCTCATGCAGAAGTTCGGCGCCTGGGCCGCGAAGAAGTACGGGGGCATGGACAAGGTGAAGGAGGCCTGGGGCGGCACGGGCGCGGACGGCGACGACTTCGCCGCCACAACGGCAGGCCTCATGCACATGTGGGAATTCGATCCGAACCAGACGGGTGGACGCCTGAAACGCCTGGCCGACACGCTGCAGTTCTATTCGGAAACCATGTACGCATTCAACCGGGGCGTCGCCGAATTCCTGAAGAAGGATCTCGGCTGCAAGATGCTGATCAACGCCGGCAACTGGCACACGGCGAACAATCTGCTCATGCTCGACGCCGAGCACTGGTCGTACACGGCCAACGACATCATCGGCATGAACTACTACGTGAACGCCGGCGTCCATATCAACCCTGAGGACAACGGAAAGACCGGGTGGATGGTCAGCAAGGGAGACTACTTCCAGGACGGTTCGATGCTTCTGACCCCCCGCCGGCTGGCGACCAACCGGAAGCTGGTGGCGGGGTATCCCTATCTGATCTCCGAGTGCACCTGGGTGCCCCCCATGAGCTACCAGGCCGAGGCCCCCTTCCTCACCGCCGCGTACAGCAGCCTGACGGGATTCGACATCCTCTACTGGTTCGCGATGAACAACTCGGGCTACGACCGGACGATCAACAAGTGGCAGGTGGCCTGCCCAGCTTCGATGGGCGGCTGGCCGGCCTGCTCCCTTCTGTTCCGGCGCGCCTACGTCCGTAAGGCAGAACCGGTCGTCCACGAAGAGCGGGCCTTGGACGACATCTGGTCCATTCGGTCCACCGTAATCGGCGAGGAGGAATCCTTCGACCCCAACCGCCACACGGGCCATCTTCCCAAGGAGGTCAATCTGAAGGGCGGGATCAACCCCCTCGCCTTTCTGGCGGGCCCCGTCGAGGTGAAGTACGGCGGCGATCCGGCCAAGACGACCGCCGTCGACCTCACGAAGTACATCGACGAACAGAAGAAGATCGTCACCAGCACGACGGGAGAGCTCCACTTCAACTATGGCGCGGGCTATTGCACGATCGACGCTCCGAAGGCCCAGGGCGTCACGGGATTCCTGTCGAAGTCCGGACCGTACGACCTGAAAACCCTGACGGTCGACTCGAAGAACGAGTATGCCGCGATCCTTGCGGTATCCCTGGACGACAAGGACCTGGCCGCGAGCGGCAACGTCCTGATCCAGGTGACGACGCAGTGCCGGCCCTATCACTGGAAGGAATCGCCGGCGACGTTCAAGGACCCCGAGGGCAAGAATAGCTACGTGGGCAAGCGGATCGAAGACACAGGCGTGGAACCCTGGAATGAGGCCGAGACCCAGGCGACCATCACGATCCGGAATCCGCGTCTCCGGAAAGCGACTGCGCTGGACCCCAACGGCATGCCCGCGGGAGACGTGGCCGTGGACGTCAAAGGGGGAGCGCTGACGCTCACCCTTCCCAAGAACGCGCTCTACGTGGTGCTGCAGTAGCCGGGACCGCCCGGCTCCCGGCTATCGCCAGGTCTGGGTGGGCGGGGGCAGCGGCGGCAGGGTGAACTTTTCCCGGCACTTCTTGTCGCGGCACAAAAACAGCCGCGAGCGGTCGGGCTTCGTCTCCTGGAGGTCCGCGGGCTTTCCGCACTTCGTGCAAGGGACATGCATAGGGGACAGATTATGTATTCTGGGATCCCTGTCTACAAGCGTTTTCGAGCCTGATTTCCGCACCGCGCGCCGGCGGCTCCGGGCACCCGGAGTCGGAGGTGAGCGATGCTTCAACTGGATGCCCACGCACCCGGGGGCTGCTCGGACGGCCTGAGCCGCCGCGGGTTCCTGCGCCTGGGAGCTGCGGGTCTGACTTCCCTCGGCCTGCCCCAGATCCTCCAGGCCCGCAGCGGCGGAGAGTCGAAGGACACCCGCGTCATCCTCATCTGGCTCGAAGGGGGGCCCAGCCACATCGACCTCTGGGACATGAAGCCCGCCGCGCCCGCGGAGTACCGAGGCTTCTGGCGTCCTATTCCGACGAAGGCGGCCGGCCTGGAAATCACCGAGATGTTCCCCAAGCAGGCGAGGCTCGCAGACAGGTTCTCGATCGTCCGCACGCTCCATCACGGCGATGGCGACCACATCGGCTCCGCCCATATCCTCCTGACCGGACGCGTCGGCCCGACCGTCGCCAACCAGGCGCCCACCGCGCCCTCGCAAGGCTCCATCGTCGCCCGGACGATCGGAGCCCGTCGGCCCAACCTCCCTCCCTATGTCGTGATCCCGCAGGCCGTGAGCGGCGTCATGCGGCCCGGCTACTTCGGCGCGAGCTATGTCGGCCAGAGTTTCGACCCGTTTGAGACCGGAGGGGACCCCAACAGCGCGGCCTTCAAGATCAACAACCTCAGCCTCTCCGCGGGCATGTCCGTCGAGCGCCTCGACGACCGGCGCAGCCTCCGCCGGAGCCTCGACACCTTCCGTCGCGATGCGGACGCGCGGGGGACCTTCGACGCCCTGGATGACTTCGAAAAGCAGGCCTTCGAGCTGGTGACGAGCAAGACGGTCACGCGGGCGTTCGACCTCTCCGGCGAGGACGAGGCCACGCGCGACCGCTACGGCCGCAACACCTGGGGCCAGAGCACCCTCCTGGCCCGCCGCATGGCCGAGGCCGGCGTCTCCTTCGTCACTGTGAATATGGGCGGCTGGGACCAGCACGGTGACCTCAAGGCGAAGATGGAGCTTTACCTCCCCCGGCTCGACTCGGCGGTGTCCGCCCTTTTCCAGGACCTCCACTCCCGCGGCCTCCTGGAGAAGACGCTCGTCGTGGTCGCGGGTGAAATGAGCCGCATGCCCCGCATGAATGACGGCTTCGGAGGGCAGCCGCCCGGACGCGATCACTGGTCGAGCGCGATCTCGCTCGTGCTGGGCGGGGGGGCATCCAGGGCGGC
>DATGFI010000620.1:0-4647 GCA_035309205.1 Planctomycetota bacterium
AGCCGGCCGGAGGGGCTTCCCGACCCCCAAATCCCGCGAATTACGCAGGTGGCCGCTGGCACGGGATTTGCGCTTTTAGGGGGGCTGTTAGGGCTTGGGGCAGGGCCTAGGGCGGTTGGGGTGGATGCAAGAACACAACGCCAGTAAGCCTCAAGTGGGGAAGACGGACATCGCCGTCACGCTGGTCGACCGGCTCCTGACGTACCTGAGGCCGGTGGTGCTGGTGGGAACGGTGCTCGTGCTGATCTTGGCGGTGTACGCGATGGCGTGGATTCTGACGAAACGGTAACTGGAATTTTTTGGGTAGAACTGAGTTCAGGAGGATCGTTATGGGTCGCCGTGCGTTGCAGGTGGTTTCGACGGTTCTGATGGTGGGGCTCTGCGTGGGAGTCGCGTTCGCCCAGGAAGGCGAAGTCGAGGTCCACACGAAGAGCTGGTTCGACCTGTTCAAGTCGACGGGTCTGGTCGGCATCCTCTTGGTGCTGACGTCCATGATCGGGACCGCGCTCCTGATCCAGTACATCGTGAATCTGAACGAGCAGAAGATCGGCAATCCCACGCTCCTGAGCGAGGTGGACGCCCTTCTGAGCGAGAACGACCTGGACGGCGCCTTCACTCTCGCGCAGTCCGACCAGAGCTATGCCGGCAAGGTGATCGCCGGCGCGATCGGCCGGAGCGTCGGCGGCTACGAAGAGGCGAAGCACGGCATGGAAGAGACCGCCGCGGTCGAAGGCTTCAAGCTGACCGCCAAGCTCAGCTACCTCTCCCTCGTCGGGAACATCGGACCGCTGCTGGGCCTGCTGGGCACGGTGACGGGCATGATCGCGTCCTTCCAGGTCATCGAGACCCTGAAGGCCCCGACCCCCGGCGACCTGGCCAAGGGCGTGTACGAGTCCCTGGTGAATACGACGATGGGCCTGTTCATCTCCATCGTGTTCCTCTCGGCCTTCTTCTTCATGAAGAACAAGGTGAGCGACATCATGCTCCGCGTGAACAACCAGATCGGCGAGATCCTGTCGCGGAACCTGTCGCCCGAGGCCCAGAAGGAAGGCGGAGCGGCGCGGTAACCAGCGCGTCGCTCTTCTGAGGGAAATAACATGGCCAAAAGAAAAGGTCCGGCGGGATCGGAGTACTCCAATCCCAACCTGATCCCCATGATCGACATCATGTTCCTTCTCCTCCTCTTCTTCATGCTGGGCGCGGACATGGGACAGCGCGAGCTGGAGGAAGTGGTCCTCCCCAAGGCCTCCTCGATGAAGGAGGACAAGGAGAACAAGGAGAAGGACAAGAACCGGCTCACGATCAACGTGTATCACCGGTACGAGGTGAAGTGCCAGGCCTACGCGAAGAACCAGGTCTGCCGGGACGACGCGCACTGGCGCACCGGCATCAAGGGCAAGGATTACTCGGAGCCGGAGAAGCTGGGCGGCTACCTGAAGAAGGAAGCCGACGCCACGCGCGGCC
The DNA here is from genome assembly GCA_035309205.1 of Planctomycetota bacterium. Lineage (GTDB taxonomy): Bacteria > Planctomycetota > MHYJ01 > MHYJ01 > JACPRB01 > JACQFK01. The sequence goes on from DATGFI010000620.1 coordinate 1,465, forward strand.
TGGACCCGAAGAATCCCCAGGTGTCCGAGTTGAAGGTCATGATCCGGGCGGATCAGTCGGCCCCCTACGGCCTGGCCCAGCGCGCGATGAACACCTGCGCGAAGGCCGGGATCTACAAGGTGGAAGTCGGCGCGGCCCGTCCGGCGGACGACAAGAAGAAGCACGGCTAGGAGGAACTATGGGTGCCGGTGGCAATATCGGAGAGGCGTCCGAGAATCCCGTCGAGATCAACGTGACGGCGATGGTGGACGTCATCTTCTGCCTTTGCATCTTTTTCATGTGCTCGTTCCACTTCAAACAGCTGGAAGGTAAGATTGATACGTGGCTGCCGAAGGATCGCGGCGTCTTCCAGGGTCAGCCCGAGAAGGTGATCCTCGAGGAAATCCGCGTGTTCATGAAGTGGGATGCGGCGGGGAATCGCACGATCCGCAAGGTCGGCAACCGCGGCGAGGTCGACACGGATGAAGCGCTCATGAACATCATCATCCAGATGACCAACGACTACAAGAAGGCCGGAAAGTCCGAGTTCCCGGTGCTGATCGACGCGACTCCGGACGTGCCGTGGCAGGAAGTGATCCATGTCATGGACATGTGCAAGAAGGAAAAGCTGGAGCGGATCGAGTTCGCGGCGCCCTTCGAGATGATGAACAAGGGCGCGTCCAAGAACTAGCACCAATCAGGGGAATGCCGACGTCAAACTAGAATGAGCACGAAAGCGCCGCTGCCTCCGGATTACCAGCCGCCCCTGTGGGCCACGAGGGAGTTCCGCAGGCTCCTGATCGTGGGCGTGATGGGCGCCTCCGTGATCGGGGTGCTCGTGTTCGACATCGCTCCGAAGTTCAGCCAGAAGCCCGTGAAGGCCGTCAAGGCGCCCGGACCCGACGCGTACGTTCCCCGCGCGGCCGGCGCCGGCGAAGTCCATTCCGTGAAGTACGAGGGCGTCCTGGAGAAGGTGAAGGACGGCAGCTCGATCGACGACCAGGACGAGTCCTATCAGTACCTGGTCCGCTCCCTGTCCCGGATGGACCCGGCCCAGCTGGCCAAGGACGCCAAGGCGGTCGACTACTCCTATTACTCGAAGCTCTCCGGGGAGCTGCGGGGTCAGACGGCCAAGGTACTCGCCATGTTCCTGCAGTCCAATCCGATCCGGGTGGACGGCGCCCCGGGAGGGGTGAACTTCATCCACCGGACGTATCTCATGGACCTGAGCGGAGACGAAGGGTACGTCGTCGACCTCCTGGAGGCTCCGGGGGAGCTGGAGCCCCGGACGCTGGTCGGCCTGGACGCCGTCTTCCTCAAGCTCGGGACGTACGAGAGCAAGAGGGGGCTGGTCCAGGCGCCCCTGTTCGTGGGGAAAAGCCTGCGGGTGGTGAAGGAGAGGATCTCCGCCAGCCCGGTCGCGGCCCTGAGCGGAGGCGGCATGCTGGCGGCGGGCGCCGTCGCCATGCTCCTCATCCTGGGGCTCACCACACTGATGTTCCGGAAGCCCGGGCCCAAGCGGCCGGCGCCGCCGCAGGGTCCGTCCCTGTCGCTGGAAACCCTGAAAACTTAGAGCTCGGAATACTTGAAAGGGAGTGCGTATGAGCCCCAAGCGGCCTGAAGAAGAAGAAATGGACGAGATGGACGGCCAGGAAGAGCAGCAGGAAGAGGTCGTCGTCCAAGGGAAGCAGGGCTGGCTGGCCAACGCCCCCTGGTGGCTGATTTCGGTCGGCATCCACGCGGTGCTCATCCTGGGCGCCACGCTGGTCGCGATCGAAAAGCTCGTCGCGATCGATGAAGGCGAAGTCGCGGTCGTCGTGACCGCGAAGTCCGCCCCCGTCGTCGCGGAGATCGAGCGTCCGCGCGACGTGTTCGAGCGGAAGGGCATCCCCAAGGACGACCAGGTCGCCCAGCCGACGGACGAGCCGGCGATCTTCTTCCCCGAGGCGAAGGAGTCCGACCACAACGAGTCGGCGGACAACGAAGACTATCACCAGATGAAGGGCGACTCGAAGGACTTCCTGTCCTACATCAAGGGCGAAGCCGGCGGCTTCCGCGGCCGCCAGGCGGGCAAGAACCCCGGCGTCTACGACACGATGGGCGTCGGCGTCGGCGGCGGCGGCGGCGGTCGCTACGGCGGACGCTTCGGCGGGCGCGAAAACCTCGTGGCCCGCGGCGGCGGCACCCGCGCGACGGAAAGCGCGGTGCTGGCGGCCCTCAAGTGGCTGGCGCGTCATCAGGGCCCCGACGGCGGCTGGGGCGCGGATTCCTTCATGAACCAGTGCGTCGGCGGCCGTTGCGGCGGACCCGGCGAGCGCGACTACGACACGGGCCTGACGGCCATCTCCCTCCTGGCGTTCCTGGGCGCCGGCTACTCTCAGCTGTCGAAGGACGAGTATCCCGACCCGGCCAATCCGGGGCACGTGCTCAAGTTCGGCGAAGTCGTCAAGAAGGGCCTCCAGTGGCTCCTCTCCCACCAGGACCCCGAGGGCTGCCTCGGCGAGCGCGGCATGAAGTACATGTACAACCACACGACCGCGTCGCTGTGCCTCTCGGAAGCGTACGGCATGACGGCCTCGCAGCCGCTCAAGGAGCCCGCGCAGAAGGCGATCGACTTCGTCGTGGCGGCGCAGAACCCCGGCAAGGGCTGGCGCTACAGCGCCAAGTGCGGCGACAACGATTCGTCCGTGTCCGGCTGGGCCGTCATGGCGCTGAAGTCCGCGGAACTCTCGGAGCTGAGCTTCCCGAAGTCGGCGTACGAGGGCGCGCTCAACTGGTTCAACGAGGCGACCGAGCAGAACGGCTACTATCAGGTCGGCTACAACGCGCGGTCGACGGGCAAGGTCTACGTGCCCGGAAAGAACGAGCAGTTCGACCACCACGCCTCGATGAGCGCGGTGGCGGTCATGTCGCGCATCTTCATGCAGAAGAAGAAGAGCGAGCCGGCGCTGGGCGCGGTGAACCTCCTGGTGTCGGACCTGCCGGAGTGGAAGACCAACAAGATCGACTTCTACTACTGGTACTACTCGTCGCTGGCGCTCTTCCAGTTTGACGGCCCGGAAGGACCGATGTGGAAGAAGTGGAACGAGCCCATGAAGAACGCCCTGGTTCCGAACCAGCACACGGCCAAGGACGGCTGCCGGAACGGCTCGTGGGATCCGGAGAACGAGCGCTGGGGGGCCGAGGGCGGCCGCGGGTACGCCA
>DATGFI010000621.1:0-13712 GCA_035309205.1 Planctomycetota bacterium
CGCGGTGAGGGATTGGCGAAGGTCGAAAAAGCCTTTCCAAGGATCCGCGCTCAGGCGATCCAGACGGGAAGGGACGGTCGTGACCCCGAAGGCATCGCCTCCCCTGATGGTCTGCAGCTCCTCCCACGAGATCGGCGCCGATACCGTGGCCCCAAGTCGAGCTCGGGTTGAGTAGGCGGCGACGGCGGTGGCGCCGCGCCCGTTCCGGAAGAAATCGAGAAAGATCTTACCCTCGCGTTTCGACTTCGTCATGGTGGCGACGAACCACTCTGGCGCGGCCCGAACGAACTCCTCCGAAATCGCCCGCCCGAACTCCTTGACCTGGTCCCAGGTCTGGCGAGGCAGAAGCGGGACGACCACGTGGAGACCCTTTCCCCCTGTCGTCTTGACGAAGCTTTCAAGCCCCAAGTCCCGAAGTCTGGATCGGAGGGCAAGTGCCGTCTCGGTCATACGATTCCAAGCAACGCCCGCGCCCGGGTCCAGGTCGATCGTGAGGCGGTCCGGCCGTTCAAGGGACTCGACCCGGGAGCCCCACGGATGAAGTTCAAGAGCGCCCATCTGGACAAGAGCAATGAGTCCTGGAAGCCCGTCGATAAAAAGATAGCTCCCCGCATTCCTGGCCGTCCCGGTTCCTTCCGGAATGCGAATCCGGTGGATCGATTCGGGGGTGCCTGGATGGGCATGCTTCTGATAGAAGCATTCCTTTCCCTGTCCTTCGGGACAGCGCACGATGCTGAGCGGTCGCCGGACGACATAAGGCAGGACCCAGTCGGAGACGGCCTCGTAGTAGGTAGCGAGGTCCCGTTTTGTGAGTCCCAGATCCGGATAGAGGACCTTATCGGGATGCGAGAGAGGGATCCCCGCGATTTTCAGACGCGAGGATCCCGGCCTCGGGGTCTCAGGACGTTCCATGATGACCTCCGCGGCGGGTTTATCTTCTCTCAGCCCTTCGAAGCGGGGATGTCGAAGGAGGCCGTCGCTCGTCAAGCTCGAGAAGGCGACCTCCGCGACAAGCTTCGGCTCGACCCAGTGCACCCCCCTGGCGGCTCGACCCGGGAGCGGCTCAGGGAAGGGCGATTTCGTCTGTCCGGTGCGTTCGAGTCGTTTTCGCAAACCGAGAAGGGATTCCACGCTGAATCCTGTTCCCACCCGGCCCGAATAGCGGAGCCGGCCATCCTTCTCATGGACGCCCAGAACCAGAGCCCCGAATCCGGACCTGCTCCCTTCCGGATCGGTGTATCCGGCAATCACAAACTCCTGGCGGCTAAGACACTTGGCTTTCAGCCAATCTCCCGTCCGGCCCGAGCAGTAGGGAGCATCCTTTCGCTTCGACACGATCCCTTCCAAGGAAAGCTCGCAGCCCCGTTGGAGGAATGCCAACCCATGACCTTCCACGTGTTCGCTCAGCCGCAAGGTCGGGGGGCTCTTCCTGAGGATCTGGGCAAGCTCCTTCTTTCGCTCGGTGAGCGGAAGTCCGCGGAGATCGCGCCCATCGAGATAGAGTAGGTCAAACGCATAGTAGAAGATATCTCGCTCACGGCCTTTCCCCAGGGCGTTTTGAAGGGCCTGGAAGCTCGAGATCCCCTGAGCGTCCAGGACAACGAGTTCGCCGTCGAGCAGAGCCTGGCGGACGGGCAGCTTCTGGACGGCCCGGGCAAGCGTCGGGAACCTGTCGGTCCAATCCTTCCCATGCCGGGTGCTGAGGCGGACGACGGAACCTTCGATCCGGCAAAGCACGCGATAGCCGTCGAATTTGATCTCATGGACCCATTCATCGCCTTCCGGAGGCCGCTCGACGAGCGTCGCGAGCTCCGGTTCTACGATGTCCGGCAGGGGATCTCGCCGAGCAGAGTTCGGCTTCGCGGAGCGCCGCGGCCGTGAACTCCGGGGGGCGCGATGGGATTCCCAGACCTTGGGCGGTCCGGCTTCGCCGACCACACTCTCAGGCCGCTCGTCGACGATCTCTCCCGAACGCGCAAATTCATCTTTCTCCTTGATGAGAAGCCAGTTCTTGTCCCGGGGCTCATTCGGACGAGCGTGCATGCGGACGAGCATCCAGCCACCCCGGAGCTTTTCGCCCTCCAGCCTAAACTTCAAGTGTCCCTTCCGGTAGCCTTCTTCCGGATTTCCCGCCGGGACCCAGGTGCCTCGGTCCCAGATGATCACGTTCCCTCCTCCGTATTGCCCCTGAGGGATGACCCCTTCAAATCCGCCGTACTCGAGGGGGTGGTCCTCCACATGGGCGGCCAAGCGCTTGACCGAGGGGTCGAGCGACGGTCCTTTGGGAACGGCCCAACTCTTAAGCACCCCGTCCAGTTCGAGGCGGAAATCGTAATGGAGCCGGGTGGCATGGTGCTTCTGGATGACGAATGAGCGGCCCTCGCGGCTGCCCACAAGGCCGGCGGGCTCCGGGGTCCGTTCGAAATCGCGCTTTTGGCGGTAAAGATTGAGAGCGCGGGAACGGGATCCCTGTTCCGCCTTGGGTGCCCGGGATTCTTCCGCCGCTTCGCGGGGACTCCGGATCTCACGTTCGCGACGCATGAAGCCACCGTCCTATTCGAGGTCGTACTCTCCTTCGAGCTCCATCTTGCGGGACCGGAGATCACTGGAAACTTCATTCTGGAGCTTCTTGGGCAGCCCCTCGAAGATCGGGTGAAGGACCTCTTCTTGCTCCTCGATGTGGATTCCGACCTTCTCCCCGAGGACCCTGACCTTGGCATCGAAGCCTTCGTCCTGGGGCTCCATGGAGAGGACCTCTTGGAGCAGATGCTTGCATCGCCGGTGGCTCTCGCAGGCGGCGGAGATGATCTCCCGGACCCGCAGGTTCTTCCGGCTCTCCTCCTCGAATGCCGGATAGAAGATCTCCTCCTCGATCGTCGCGTGAATGATAAGGGACTTCTGGATCGCTTCGAAGAGGCGCGCTTTCATCCCGCCGGCCTTCTCCGGGACCATCTCAAGATACCGCCAGAAGAGTTGCCTCAGCTTTTTGTGATCGTCGCGCAACACTGCCGTTGCATTCCAAGTGCGGAATGTCGTGTCTACCACGGTCCTGCTCCCATTCCCCCGGCGGCGGGGCATCTGTTGCCACCTGCGGCGCCGACGGCGACTCCAGGGCGCTTCTGCCGCCGGGAACGAAACCCGAACGCCTGTTCGCCTGATCCGGCACATGCGTCCAGTCCTTTGAATGATGGAGGGGGGGGCGCGATGTTATGAGGCAGACTTCTCAACCTCAGAGATTCAAGGGTTTCGCCGAAGGTTCTCTTGTCCAGGTACAACTTCATGGCTAAGCCAGGGGAGTCCGAAAAGCGCGTTCGTTTTCCGAGGAATGTCGACAATTCAGCCGATCAGAAGTGGATCAGGCTAATGGGGGAGGTCCCGGGACCCAGGCAGAGAGAAAACCAGGTCTGCGAGCACCTTCGCCGACCGGCTTGGGGACCCAGGTGCACCCGGTCCCGAAGGGGAAGGAGGATTTGCAGGTATCTTCGATCCTGGAGACAGGCGTGCTGAAAAGTTTCGCCGCATCGGGCACGGCTCATCGGTTATAATGCGCATCTCCTGATTTCAGGTCCGGAGTAGATCGGCCGGGGAGCTGTCATGGCGAGGTTCTCGCGGTTACTTTCCTGGCAGGATGCCGTTCGTGCCTCAGCGCTCTTCGCAGTCTACTTCCTGACGGGGAAGTTGGGGCTGAAGCTCGCCTTCGACCATCCGAGTGCTACAGCGGTCTGGGCGCCGACGGGCATTGCCCTGGGGGCTTTAGTCCTCTGGGGACTCCGCTTCTGGCCGGCCATCTTTTTGGGTGCCTTCTTCGTCAACCTGACGACCGCGGGCTCCGTCCTAACCTCGCTTGGAATTGCAGCCGGGAACACCCTCGAAGGTGTGCTGGGGGCTTGGCTAGCCATCCGCTATGTCGGCGGGAGGGCGGCCTTCGATCACCCGGTTCGGATCCTGGGTTGGACCTTAGTGGCCGGGGTTCTGGCGACCGCGATATCCGCCACCATCGGGACGGCGAGCCTGGGGCTAGGCGGCTTCCTCAGATGGACCGAGGCGGGCTCGGTCTGGCAGACGTGGTGGCTGGGAGACTCAGGAGGGGCCCTGATCGCAGCGCCCCTGATCATCCTTTGGGGGCGCGAACCGAGATTCCGGCCGAATCCGCGGCAGGTGATCGAAGGGTTGTTCGCGGTGGTGGCCCTTTTGCTTTTCGCAAGCATCTCTTTCGGGGTGCCCCTTCGGCTGTCCGAGAAGACTTATCCTCTCCCCTTCGTGTTCCCGCTCGTAGCGTGGGCGGGATTCCGCCTAGGTTCGAGAGGGACGACCTGTATTTCCTTTCTGGTCGCCGCACTCGCGGTCTGGGCGACGGTCGAGGGCAGGGGACCCTTTTCGGGCAGGTCCCGGAACGAGTCGCTGCTCCTCCTTCAGATCTTCATGTCCGCTACCGGGGTGACCGCGCTTTCGGTGGCCGCCGCCGTGGCCGAGCGCGAGCGTGCCCGCCGCGAAGTGAGCGATCTCGAGGAAGGACGAAGGCGAACGGCGGAGGCGACGGCCAGGAGAGCTTCCTTTCTCGCCGAGGCGGGCGCCGTCCTCTCCTCCAGCTTGGATTATGAAGCAACCCTCGCCAAGGTCTCGGAATTATCCGTTCTACGGCTCGCCGATTGGTGCACGGTCCATGTGTCTGATCCCCGGACTGGAGTCCGTCAGCTCTCCGTCTCCCACCGGGACCCCGCGAAGGTCCGCTTCGCCCATAACTTGGCCCTCAAGTACCCCTACGACCCGGAAAGCCCGCGAGGCGTGCCGCAGGTTCTCCGGACGGGCCAGCCGGAGATCTATCCTCACGTCACGGAGGATCTCCTCCGGGCCGGGGCCAAGGACGAAGAGCATTTCCAGATCCTGCGGGACTTGGGAATGGTGTCCGCCATGGTCGTCCCGATCCGTTCGCGGGGTCGCACCCTGGGGGCCATCACATTCATTGCCACGGAGCCGGGGCGATCCTACGGGCCCGAGGATCTCTCTTTGGGGGAAGCCCTGGGGGATCGCGCGGGTCTCGCGATCGAGAATTCTGCCCTCTACGAGGAAGCAAAGCGCCAGCTCGAAGAACGCCGACGCAGCGAGGCAGCACGGGCGCTCCTTGCGGCTGCGGTCGAGTCGTCGGAGGACGCGATCATCACGATCACCCTCCGCGGCACCATCACGAGCTGGAATCGGGGCGCCGAGCGGCTTTTCGGATACCCGGAGGCCGAGGTCAAGGGACAGTCTGTCCTTCTCATCATCCCCGAAGACCTCCGCACCCAGGAGATGGAGATCCTGGGACGACTCGAAAAAGGGGAGAGAGTCGAACAGTTCGAAACCCGGAGAATGACGAAGGACGGCCGGCTGCTCGATGTATCCCTTACGGTGTCCCCCGTCCGCGATGACCGGGGGGTGCTCGTCGGCGCATCGAAAGTGAGCCGCGACATCACGGAGCGCAAGCGCGCGCAGGAGGAAATCCTTCGTCTAAAGGAGGATCTGGAGCATCGCGTAGAAGCACGTACCGCCGAACTCACGGAGGCCCTCTCCGAGTTGGATGCCTTCACGGCCATGGCCTCGCACGACCTCAGGGCTCCGCTTCGGACGATCTCGAGTTTCGCGACGGTCCTGGTCGAGGACTACGCCTCGAAGCTGGACGATACTGCGAAAAACTATGCCGCCCGGATCGCGGCGGCATGCGAGAGAATGAGGCGCCTGATCGACGATCTCCTCGCCTATTCACGGCTGACGAAAGCCGAATTGGTGCCGGAACCCATCGACCTCACTACGCTCACTGTGAACATCGTGTCACGGTTGAAGTCGGAGATTCCAGACCGGACCTTGAAGATCAGCATCCAGAAACCCCTCCCCGTCGTTCGGGGTCAGAAGGTCATGTTCGCTCAAGTGCTGGAGAATCTCCTTTCCAATGCCATCAAATTCGTGAGGCCCGGGACCGAGCCCGAGATCCAAATCGGCGTCATTCATGCGGGGTCCTGGGTCCGCCTCTATATCCGCGACAACGGCATCGGCATCTCCGAGGAGTATCTCAACCGGCTTTTCCGCCCCTTCGAACGGTTACCGGGGGGACAGGAATACCCCGGGGTGGGGCTCGGACTCGCCATTGTGAAACGGGCAATGGAAAGGATGGGGGGTAAGTTGGGAGTAGAGTCGAAACTCGGAAGGGGCAGCACCTTCTGGGTCGAATTGCCCGAAGACCACTTGTGACGAGATTCCCTTCAAAAAGCGAGACGGCGGTGATTCACCTTCGTAACGGAGAAGTGGTTCTGCAGAAGGATACTTTTAACTTCCCGCCGGCGGGGCCCGATGGAGCGGAAGCAATGTTCTTGAGTCTCCAATCAACGTCAGCGCACCTCAGTGCTGAATTCGAGCTCCTCGCTCTTCGCGGTAGAGTTGGTCCACGGCGATCACCGTAGCTGGCGTGCCGGACCCTGCCTTCCAGGTCTCAATGAAGCGGAAACCAGGCAGCGGGGGCTGTCCTTTGTTCGGCGTACTAGATTTTCACCCTCGAATTCTCTTCCATGCCTTCGAGGGGTGTCAATAACCCGGGCTCGCTGTTAAGATCTGGACTTGCGCTGCTCTTGTCCCAAGCCAGATGGTCCAATACTTCTTCCAGCAGTCGCGCACAGTGCTCCACGTCTTCGTCGATGAAGTACGGCTCTACGGTGAACCTCCCGTTGTCCTGGTTGAAGGTCCAGAAGACCACTTCTCCTTTCATCACTGATAGGGAGTCGATCAGCCTGTTCCGCTCAAAGGAAGGTCCGATGATGTGTCCTTGAACCGTGAACCGGTGACGGCGTCGCCGGCCACGGCACTCGGCCTGTTCGAGTATCTGCGCATATCCGGTGCGGACGACAAGCAGGGAGGCACTCATGGCACTCACGGTCTCCGTCTTCACAGGCCCGCTGGCGCACTTCCACAAATTGACTGCGAATAGATGAGGCGCTCCGGGTGCGGGCGGCTCGTGGTGGTGGACGGACACGAAGTCCAGCACATGACCTCCCGGGAGGGCGACGTTATTCCGGAACCTATGGCAAAGCTTCCGAACATCCACGCCTGGGAACAAGAACGTAAACCGGATCCACTGCTCGATCTGCAATAAACTAGTGGTTACATTCATTCCTGATCTCTTTAAGTGCACACTGGAGAAGAAGTGAAGCCAGACCAGCAATTAGAATGCCCGATAGCCCTCTCACGCGGACCGTTCACGTCCACAGAAAAAGGTGTTACTTCACCACACCCAAGTGTTGCGAATCAGCCGCAGAAGCAACTGCTCCTCGCAACGCGATGACGCGAAAACGCCGTGGGAGAGGAGCTTCTTTGAAGCCCGCAGGCTGATCGGGTGGTCCGCTGCCCATTGGCAGCCCGCCGGTGGGGCCCGCGTGAGGCGGCGGCTCTCACTCCTTTGAGAGCCTGTCGTTGCGTGGAATTGCGCGACGAAGTGCTGCGTCGGGCGATTGAACATACCTCCAAGCGGGCATCCTGGAGGGCCAGGGACGTTGTACATGGCGCTCGGGTGGTGGCAGAGGTCGCCGCGGCTTTCCCACGCCGGACCCGCGAGAGCTCTCGGCTTCAGCCATGAGGAGCGGTCAGCCGTAGCGCCGACGGTATTCTCCCGGGGTCAGGCCAAGATGTTTCTTGAAATGGCGGTTGAAATCGGCCTGGTCGTAAAAGCCGCACGCGAGCGCGACATCGCTGAGCGAAGTGCTCGTCTGCCGAAGGAGGTCGCAGGCCCGTTGGACCCTCATTCGTATGATCAATTCGCGGGGAGTTGTCCAGACCTGCTCCCGGAACTTTCGCTCGAACTGCCGGACCGAAAGTCCACAGTCGGCCGCCAGCTTGCGGATCGAGATAGGGCCGCTGGAGTTGGTCCGGAGGTATTCGTAGGCCTTGAGCAAGCTCTTGCTGGTGATGCCGATGGTCGTCCGATTTTCATAGGTTTCGATCGTTCCCATCACGCCCACCACGCGTCCGTCCCTGCCGATCGCCGGCATCTTATTGGTCACGTGCCATGTGGGCACGCCCCGAAGATCCAGGAAAAGCTCGATGATGTTGAGCATCGACCGACCCGTCTCCATGACCCGCAGGTCATCCTCCCGGTACTTCCGGGCATGGCCCCCGGGGTGGAGGTCGAAGTCCGTCTTCCCGATAATATGGCTTTCGTCCGACAGGCCGAAACGCTCGACGAGCGCTCGATTGACCACCAGAAGCCGGCCTTCGCGATCTTTGGCGAACAGGCAGACATTGTGAAGATGATCGAAGAGGACCTGGAAGAGGCTATCGGTTCGGAGACTCTCGATGAAGGCGTGCTTCCAGCGGAGGGGGTCTTGCTGGCCAGGGGGGGCTTTCAGGGGCATGTCGCAATCGTACAAAAGGCAGACCTTTAGGCACAAGACAAGCCCTTTTCCTTAGGACATACTGGGTCGATCGCGTCGGAGCGGGCAGTTTTGAGGAGAGCATGATGAGCTCGACGAGAATCCCCCGCCCTCTGATTCTAGCCCTCGGTCTGGTGGTGCTGCCCCCTCCCTTAACCGCCCAAGATCCGCCGCCCGCCGCGGGCCTGTCGCCCCAGGAGGCGGCCCGGGCCATGACGGTTCCCCCCGGGTTTCGCGCATCCCTGGTCGCCGGCGAACCCGACGTCCGGCAACCCATTGCGCTCGCGATCGATGATCGGGGGCGCCTTTGGATCGCCGAGAACTACATTTACCCCGAATGGAGCCCCCAGGCGGGAAAGGACCGGATCCTCATTTTCGAGGACGAAAAGGGCGACGGGACCTTCACGAAGCGGACGGTCTTCCTCGACCACTTGAACTTCGTCTCCGGGGTGGAACTCGGGTTTGGAGGAGTCTGGGTCGCGGCGCCCCCCTATCTTCTCTTCTATCCCTGCAAAAGCGGGGAGGATCATCCCGACGGCCCGCCGGAAATCGTGCTGGACGGCTGGGGGCATCAAGACACGCACAATCTGTTCAACAATCTGATCTGGGGGCCCGACGGCTGGCTTTACGGATGTCAGGGCATCGCCACCCGATCCCTTGTCGGACGGCCGGGCACACCCGATGCCCAGCGAGTCTTTCTAGACGCCGGGATCTGGCGATACCAGCCCGTCCAGCGCCGCTTCGAACTCTTCAGCGAAGGCACGTGCAACCCCTGGGGGGTCGACTTCAATGATTGGGGCCAGGCGATCACGGCCCAGTGCGTGATCCCCCATCTGCATCTCATGATCCAGGGGGGGCGTCATCAGCGTCTCTTTGGTCAACACTCGCAGCCCTTCACTTACCAGGACATCCAGCACATCGGCGATCACCTTCACTGGGTCGGCGACAAAGGTCCCCACGCCGGAAACGGCAAGTCCGACGCCGCTGGCGGGGGGCATGCCCACGCGGGAGCCATGATCTACCTGGGAGGCAACTTCCCCCCCGAGTATCGCAACCGAATCTTCGCCAATAACATTCACGGAAACCGGATCGTCACCGACATCCTGGAGCGCCAGGGATCCGGCTACATTGGCCGCCATGGCCCCGACTTCATGCTCGCCCACGACCGATGGTACCGCGGGCTCAATATGACGTACGGCCCGGACGGCTCGGTTTTCCTGATTGACTGGTACGACAAGACGGCCTGCCACTTCTTCGGGCCCGAAGCCTACGACCGCTCGAACGGGCGGATCTACAAGATTTCCTACGGCGAGCCCGCGCCTCGTGCGGTCAATCTGTCCAAGCTGGACAGTGCCGCGCTCGTCGATCTTCAGCGCCATTCCAATGACTGGTTCGTGCGGCACGCGCGGAGGCTCCTCCAGGAGCGCGGACCCGATCCCCGCGTCCACGAAGCCCTAACCCAGCTCTTTCGGGAGAATCCCGACGAGACTCGAAAACTGCGCGCACTTTGGGCGCTTCATGCTACGGGCGGTCTCTCCGAGGCGCTCACGCTTGAAGCGCTCGCGAGCCCGCACGACTTCGTTCGGGCCTGGGCGATCCAACTCGCGGGCGAAGGCGGCGCGCCCTCGGCGACTTTTCTGGAAAAGCTCCGTGTCCTCGCCGAGCGCGACCCTTCGGCTACGGTGAGGCTCTACCTTGCCTCCTTCCTCCAGAGGTTTCCTCCGGAATCGCGATGGGCGATCGGCCGCGGGCTGGCCTCCCATTCCGAAGATGCCCTCGATCACAACCTTCCCTGCATGATCTGGTTCGGCATGGAGCCGGCAATTTCCAAAAATCTGAAGGCCGGACTCGATCTTCTCCTCCACTCAGAGATCCCGCTTCTGCGAGAATTCATCGCGCGGCGGTATTCCCAGGAGGAGGCCGCCCTCCCGGGCGTCGCGCAAATTCTCCGGTCCCAAGTCCACCCCCGCGTCCTGGTCGATGTCCTCAGAGGGATGCGCGAGGGTCTGCGCGGACGGGCGAGCCGGAAGCTCCCGGAAGGCTGGGGAGAAACCGGCCTAGCCCTTCTCCGGAGCGCCGATCCGGGAGTGCGGGAGCTTTCCGGGGTGGTCGGAACCCTTCTGGGGGACCCCGAATGCGCGAAAGCGGAATTCGCCATCCTCCAGGACGGCGGCTTGGACGTCACGCGCCGGACGGCGGCGCTCGAAACGCTGCTGGCGGCGCACGCCCCGGCTCTCCCGGCCTCCCTCCGAGCACTTCTCAGGGACCCGGCGCTTCTGGGACCGGCGCTCCGGGCGCTCGGGTCCTACGACGACCCCGGGACCGCAGAGGCCATCCTCGGGATCTATCCGTCGCTGGGCATTCCGGAAAAGCGGGATGCGCTTAACACGCTCGCTGGCCGCTTAGGCTCCGCTCGCGCGCTGCGGGACGCCGTCCTTTCCAAAGCCGTCCCGAGGAGCGACTTCACCGCCGCTGTGATTCGGCAGATCGGGGACCATCACGATCCCGAGCTCGAAGCCTGGATCTCCCGCGAGTGGGGTTCGGTCCGGCCGACTCCCGCGGCGCGCGCCGCAGAAATCTCCTCCACCCGCCGAATGATCCTTGCAGGCCCCAAAGGGGACGCCTCTCGAGGCCGCGCGCTCTTCGCCCGTACCTGCATGCAGTGCCATACCCTCTTCGGAGCCGGCGGGAAGGTGGGGCCGGAACTCACGGGGGCCAACCGAGCCGATCTCGACTACCTGCTCGTCAATATCATGGACCCCAGCGCCGTCGTCGCCAAGGACTATACGGCGACCCTTTTTCGAACCAAGAGCGGCCGCGTCGTCACCGGCATTGTGAAGCAGGAAGATCAAAAGAGCGTCACCGTCGCGACCGAGAACGATACGGTCCTGATTGCGCTGGACGACATCGAGGCGCGAAAGCCGAGCGATATCTCCATGATGCCCGAAGGGCTCCTGCAGAACTTGTCCGCCCCGGAGCAGCGGGACCTCGTCGCTTACCTGATGAGCCCGTCGCAGGTCCCCATGCCCGAAGCTCCTCCACCGGGGGCTCCTTCCCGGGTGGGGCCGTTGCGGACGTGGAAGAAACTTCGGCTGAGCGACCTTCACCTATGCGAAGGCGCCAATATCGGGGACCTGAACCGAGACGGGAGGATGGATCTCGTCGCCGGGCCCTACTGGTACGAAGGTCCGGAGTTCACGACGCGCCATGAGATCTACCCGCCCAAGTCCTGGAAGCCGGATAACGAGTATTCCGACAACTTCCTGACCTTCGTCTATGACTTCAATGGCGACGGGTGGCCTGACGTGCTGGTATTCAATGCCCCGGGAAAGGACGCCTCGTGGTATGAGAACCCGCGCACCGACGAAGGCCACTGGGTTCGCCACGAGATCTTCCCCGTCGTAGATACCGAGTCCCCTGCCTTCGTGGACGTGAACGGGGACGGAGTTCCGGATCTGGTCTGCGCGAGTGAAGGAAGGCTCGGATATGTCACGGTCCAGGACGGCGCCTTTCATCCCGTCACTCCCAAAAGAGCCTATCAGCGGTACACCCACGGACTGGGCGTGGGCGACGTGAACGGCGATGGCCGGATCGACATCGTCGAGAAGGACGGGTGGTGGGAGCATCCTCGGAGCCTCCAGGGGGATCCCGAGTGGATCTTTCATCCCGCCGCCTTCGGGAACGGCGGCAGCCAAATGCATGTCTACGATGTGGACGGTGACGGCCTGCCCGACGTCATCACCAGCGTCGAGGCGCATGGGTATGGGCTCTCTTGGTTCCAGCAAATGAAGGGGGGCTCCTGGAAAGAGCACGTCATCGTAGGACGGAAGCCCGAGGAGAGCACGTACGGCGTCGTCTTCACGCAGATGCACGCGATCGATCTGGTTGATATCGACGGCGACGGCCTAAAAGACATTGTGACGGGAAAGAGATATTTCGCCCATGGCTCGCACGGCGACGCCGATCCTCTGGCCCCGCCGGTGCTTTACTGGTTTCGACTCGTCCGCTCCCCGGCAGGCGTGGACTGGGTCCCTTCCCTGATCGATGACGATTCCGGCGTCGGTACCCAGGTAGTTGCCGCCGACGTAAACGGCGACGGACGCCCGGATATCGTCGTTGCAAATAAGAAGGGCACCTTTGTCTACCTGCAGGAGCCCAGGCCGGTAGGCCCGGAGGGGGGCCCGAATGGGCCGCCCAAGACTTCCGACCGCTAGGGTAGTCCCAACGGTCAGCGCCGCCGGATGCTCGCTTCGGGGACGGAGCGTCATCCCGTTTGAGGCTTGGGCGGAGCCGGATCTTCCCGGGGGAGGTCGCTCGTGATCAGCCTTGCACCGCGTTGCCAGGTCAGATACGCCCACGCCCACTGGAGAAGGACGAGCACGCGATTCCGGAACCCGATCAGGTAGAAGATATGAACGATCAGCCACGCCCACCAGGCGAGAGCTCCGGACCATGTATGCCCGGAGAAGGCGGCCACGCCTGAACCACGCCCGATGACGGCAAGGGATCCTTTGTCTCGATATCGGAAGGGGACCAGAGGCTCCTTTCGGAAGGCACGCCTCAGATTCGCAGCCGTATGCTCTCCCGCCTGCATCGCCACCGGCGCGACCCCGGGGAGAGGCTTGCCGTCCTGCTGGAGGAGGGCCAGATCGCCGATGACGTAAATCTCGTTCCGGCCAGGAAGCGTCAATTCCGGCGTCACCGGGACGTGGCCCGCCCGATCAAGCCGGACGCCGAGGGACTTCGCCACCGGCGAGGCCGCCACCCCGGCTGCCCAGACAACCGTGCGCGCCGCGACCCGCTCCTCACCGATCGAGACGGATTGCCTTCCGATTCCTGTGACGGGCGCCTGCAGGCGGACCTCAACACCCAGCGCGGCAAGGTGTTCGCGCGCCTTCTCTGACAGATCGGGAGGAAAGGTTGGGAGGATTCGCGCGCCTGCTTCGAGCAGCAGGATGCGGGCGCGACTCGGATCAATGGAGCGGAAATCCTGTATTAGGACGCGCCGAGAGATTTCTACGATCGCCCCGGCTAGTTCCACCCCCGTGGGGCCTCCTCCTACGATGATGAACGTCAGCCATTCGCGCTGCCGCTCGGGGTCGGATTCCCTCTCGGCGCGTTCGAAGGCCAACAACAGACGTCGTCGGATCTCGAGCGCATCTTCAATGGTCTTCAGCCCAGGTGCAAAAGGAGCCCAATCGTCGTGGCCGAAGTAGGAATGGGTAGCACCGGTCGCCAGAACCAGATAATCGTAGGAAAGCTTGCTGTCAGAGAGGATTACTTCCCGGGCGTCGGGATCGACGGAGACCACTTCGGCCA
>DATGFI010000622.1:0-2216 GCA_035309205.1 Planctomycetota bacterium
CGGGATCGCTAGTCCTAACCACGGGATCCGGGTCCTTGAGGACGGGTGGCGGATCCACGGGTTTGCGGTCCGCCGGGAGGGGGTCGACCGGCTTGGGGTCGGCGGGTTTGGGGTCGACCGGCCTGGGATCCACGGGGATCGGATTCTCCGCGATCTTGGGCTGAGGATTGCTGTTGATGACCGGTTCGGGACTGAACGCCTTCCAACTGTAGTAGCTGCCCACCGGGATGATGACGGCAAAGACGCCGATGACGGCGATGAGGCCGGCCTTGTTGGTCTTGGGGGGCTCTTTGAATTTGAACAGGGGCTTGCCCTGGAGCGCGGCACGTTCGGCGGCCGCGGCGCTGGGCTGGGGTGCGCGAGAACCTCTCCCCACGGTCGCCGGCGCCGGCGCCGCTTCGGCGACGGCACTCAAGCATTCCGACGAGCAGAACGTGCCTTGGGAGGCTTCGAGCAGGCACAACGCGCAGACCGCCTTGCCGCACCGGTCGCAATTGGCGACGGCCGGGGTGTCCGAATGGTTCTGGCACTGGGCGCCGATCGAGCGCCACTTCGTCCCTTCAGCGACGATTGGCATCGGGTCGTCCGACGGAGGCAGATTCACGCCCTCGGACGACGTCGAGGAGGGGGAGGGCCCGTCGTCGAAGATGGACTCGATTTTCTGCGCCCCGGAGCTGGCGACGGACGCGGGCTCGGCGGCAGGGGCGGACTCGATGTACTTGGGGACTTCGCGGCCCTCGACGAAGGCGGCGTGGCATTCACTGGAGCAGAACGTGCCTTCTTTTTCGTCGACCACGCACATGAGGCAGATCGACTTGTCACAGGCCTTGCACGTCGCGAGCGCCATTGACTCCGGATGGTTGGCGCAGCTCTTGTCCATTCCAGTCCCCTAAGTAGCCCGAGGAGCCCAGGTTGCCCAACCAAAAGTATAGCTCGAGTCCCTGGAGATGGGAATTATGCCGAATAAATGGTCCAGCAGGGAGCATGCCGGGCGCTCCATTATGGGGAGGTCCCCCGCCCTGAACGGCTCAGCGGGTCGATTCCTCCAGCCATGCCCGGATTTTCGGGGACAGTTTGTCCCTCCAGTGGCCGGCAACCTCCGGATCGAGCAACCGGGCGCTGCGGATCAGCCCGCCTGCTTGCTCCCGAATCCTTTCCGGGGGACCGTTTTCGAGCATTCCCAGAACGAGTTCCAGGAGTGCGTGGAGGAAGAGGGCCCGGGACCGGAGGCCCGGGGCGATCTCGGCCCAGACGTCGGAGTGTTCGAGGGAGGCTCCATCGCTCGCAGCGGTCCTCAGCGCCCTGGGACTGGCCATGGTCGCCGGATCCTCGAGGAACCGTTCGGCGTGGGAAAGCCAAAGATCGAGGTCCCTCCGGAGGCGGATTCTTCCCTCCATCCGCTCCCGGATCTTGTGAAGGGCGTCCGCACGGGCTTGGAGGACGCCGACCCGATAGGCGTCGACCTCCTCGATCGCACCGGGCTTCCGGGACAGGATCGACCTGCGGCCCTCCAGGGCCAGTTCCCATTCCCCCAGGACCCGGCCCAGCCCGACGTCATCCCGCCCATCCTTGAGCGGCGCGATTCGCGTTTCGCGAATGGCGTCGGCCACATTGGCAGCGGCTCGGAATCCGGCGAAGGAGCCCGCCTCCCACGCTCGAAGGGCGTGCGCTTCGAACGCGCCCGCGGTCCTGAGGAGTTCCGGAAGGAAGGCCCCCTCCGGATGGCGGAGCACGGGAAGCTCCCTCTGGAAAAGCGCCTGAAGGTCGCTCAACCAGAGGAATGACGCGCCAGGTTTTTCCCCCAGGGATGCAGGGAAGAGCGCCGGTTGGATCACCAGGAGCATCGAGTCGGGTTTCTCCAACGGAGAACCCGCCGCGAGCGTGTCCAATGCCAGAGCCATGGCCCGCTCGTACCGGGCGATCGCGGTTCTTCGTCGCTCGTCGATGGTCCCGATCAGTTGATCCCGGGCCGTGGGGTCCCGGTTGAGCAGTTCGGATTCCCGGCTCAGGAGCTGCATTGATTCGCCGAACCTTTCCTGGTCGCACAGATTGGCAATCCGATGCCGGAGCTCCGTCATCGCGGCCTCCGGAAGGGGAGGGGCGGTGGAGGCTCTTTCGAGGTCGGACAGATCGGCTTTGGTCCGGGCCAGCATTCCTGCGCGGTCCGGATGTTCCGTCAGGTCCAGGTGCAGCAGCGCTTCGCGCAATTGTTCCTG
>DATGFI010000623.1:0-13595 GCA_035309205.1 Planctomycetota bacterium
AACTGAGCGTCGAGGCCGCCGCGGAACATGCGGGGGAGATCGAGATGACCCTTCCCGGTCTCCAAACCCAGATCCTCGCCGTCGTCCAAGGCCCGACTGATCGTGTCGGCGTGCCCGTCGACGACGATCGCCTCCAGGTGAAGTTCCAGCGCCGGGTCGGTCACGGTGTCCCCCCCAGGTGCGCGCCTCAGGGCGCGACGGCTTCGCGGGCCGAATCGGGCGACGGCGGCGGGGCGGGCTGCGCCTGCTGGCTCGGGTAGACATTCGCCCGATCCAGGATCGCGCCCAGCACCGCCAGCGCCACGAGGCCTCCGATCGTGATCGGAACGTAGATCGACGCATCCACCTCGGGCCGGACCACGATCACCGCGATGGTCCCGCTGATCATTCCGAACAGGTAGATGATCAGGACCGCTTCGCGCTTGCTGAGGCCCAGCGCGACCAGACGATGCGACAGGTGGTCCCGGCCGCAGTAGACGATCGCCTGGATGGGATTCTTCACGACCCCTCGGCGAATGCGCAGAATGGTCGACAGCGTGATGTCGTAGAGCGGGACGCAGAGGATCGCGCACGGAACGATGATGGCCTTGAAGCGGTCGCCGCGGACCCAGCCGCACTGAACGGTCAGCGCAGCCAGGAGAAATCCCAGGAGAAGCGATCCGTTGTCCCCGAGGAAGACCCGGGCCGGAGTCCAGTTGTACCGGAGGAACCCGAGACAGGCGCCCATGAGCGCGATGGCCACGAAGCTGACGTGCGGCTGGCCCCAGGGTCCGGTGTACCAGGCCACGTAGAACGTCCAGAAAGCGGCGATCGCGGCGGTGCCGCCCGCGGCGCCGTCCATGTTGTCGAGCGAATTCATCGCGCTGGAAACGCCCGCGATCCACAGGAGGGTCAGGCCCAGGTCCGCCGCCCAGATCCCCGTCAGGCTGATCCGCACGCCGAACTTCGACAGAAGAAGGGTGACCAGGAGCAGGACTCCCAGTTTGCCGACCGCCCAGATTGGACGGAAGCCGTCGACGATGCCCAGCAAGAGGACCAGGAGACCGCCTCCGGCGATCGCGAAGATGTCCTTGTACTGCGAGGGCTGGGGGAAGCGGAGGACCGAGAACAACGTCAGGGTGAAGGCCAGGTAGATGCCCACGCCGCCCAGAAGGGCGATGGGCTCCTGGTGGGTCTTGTAGGTGTGGGGGCGGTCCACCGCGCCGATCCGGTGCGAAAGCCGGATAAAAAGCGGCACCGCCAGGTCCGCCAGAAACCAGGCCAGGATGAACATCCAGACCTGCGGGTAGTTAAGCTGCGCGATCACCGGTGATCACCTTCAGGCTGTCGGGTCCGCAATTGAACAGGAGGTCGATGACGGAGAGATTCGGCACGAACGGGCCGGGCCAGCACTGGGGATACGGGGGGCAGGAGAACTCCTGGAAGAGCAGCCGGATCCCCTGGCGTTCGAATTCCGCCGGATCCAGGTAGTCCCGGCCGTGCACGCCCGAGAGGTACGTATCCGCGCCGGTGGCCCGGCACATGGCCAGGACGAGGGCCGTCGACTCCCCCGCGATCCCCAGCGCCGAGGTCCGGTCCAGTGTCCGGCGAATCCCCAGGAGGCCGAGGATGAGCTCGATGAAAGCGCAGCTCAGCTCGCAGAAACTCTTCCACGGCCGCTCATAGAGCTCCCGGAAGCGGTCGGCATAAGCCTTGAAGTGAGGGGCCTTCCGGTAGTTCCATTCGATCGAGCGCCAGTGCTTCCGGGGCCAGGGCGTGGAGTTGTCGATCTCCGCCTCGCGGATCTCCTGGGTGTACCGGCCTTTGGTCAGGACGGGCACCGACAGCCAGTCCCAGCCCTCGGGGGAGCTGGAGCGGATCCGGTTTCGATGCATCCAGCCGAAAGTCCCCCGCTTGACGAACTGGACGTTGTCGACGACGAGGAAACGATCGGAGCGGGCGATCTTCTCGAAGAAGCCCGCGTACGGCAGATAGTTGGGCTGGTGGCCCGTCAATATCATGTCCTTGATTTCCCCCTCGCCTGGATCCCTTCGAAGTCGAGTATATCCCATGGACGCGGCCGGCGCCAAATCGGCGGGGACGCGCCTTGACATCCCGCCCCTCCTCCTTATGATGGGCCCCATGCGGATCCTGGTGACCGGAGGCGCGGGCTTCCTGGGCTCTCATCTGTGCGAGACCCTCCTGTCCCGCGGCGACGAGGTCGTCTGCATGGATAACCTCCTCACGGGGTCGGAGAAGAACGTCCAGTCCTTGCGCTCGAATTCCCGCTTCATGTTCCTCCGGCACGACGTGACGCACCACATCACGCTCGATGGAGCCCTGGACGGCGTCCTCCATTTCGCCTCCCCCGCCAGCCCCGTCGACTACCTGGAGCATCCCATCCACACGCTCAAGGTCGGCTCGCTGGGAACCCACAACGCCCTGGGCCTCGCCAAGGACAAGAAGGCCCGTTTCCTCATCGCCTCGACCAGCGAGATCTACGGGGACCCCCTGGTCTCGCCGCAAAAGGAAACGTACTGGGGCAACGTCAACCCGATCGGTCCCCGCGGCGTCTATGACGAGGCCAAGCGCTTCGCCGAGGCCATGACGATGGCCTACCGGCGCACGCACGGGGTCGACACGCGCATCGTCCGCATCTTCAACACCTACGGGCCGAGGATGCGCCCCAATGACGGCCGCGCGGTCTGCACCTTCATCACCCAGGCCCTCGACGGCCAGGACCTCACCCTGTTCGGAGACGGCTCCCAGACGCGCAGCTTCTGCTACGTCACCGACCTGGTCGATGGCATCCTCAAGCTCTTCGATTCGAGCGAAGCCGACCCGGTGAACATCGGAAATCCGGACGAGATTCCGGTCCGGCGCCTGGCCGAGGAGGTGCTCCAGATGACCGGATCCCGGTCGAAGATCGTCCTGAAGCCCCTGCCCCAGGACGACCCCCGGCAGCGGCGACCCGACATCGCGCGGGCACGGTCGATCCTGAAGTGGGAGCCGGCCGTTCCGCGCCGGCAGGGCCTCGAAAAAACGATCGAGTATTTCCGGTCGCTCCGGAGCTGAGCGAGCTTCTCCGTGCCTCGCCCGATCCGGCAAGCTATAATTCCGCCCGAATGAAAGCCTCCCTGGCCCTGGAAACCGCACTGGGTCTGTGGGCCGCCGCCGGTGCGGGGCTTGGAGCCGGCTGTTCCGCGGCGCCCCCGAAGGAGATCCTGCCGGAGCGGTCGGTGTCCCTCGCGGACCGCCGGGCGAATCCCGACGAGATCGTCGCGTTCTACAACGGCGAGGCGCTGAGCTGGCAGGTGGTGGCGGAAAAGACGCTCGAGCTCAACTTGAAGGAGTCCGTCGACCAGTACGTCCGGTGGCGGATCCTGGAGGACCGGAAGGCGGCGCTGGGCATCGTCCACAGCCCCCAGGAGCTGCACCGCCGCGCGGAGGCCTACCTCGACCAGGCCCGCCGCCAGCTGGGGTCCGCGGGCTTCCAGCAGCAGCTCGACCGGGAAGGCGTGACGGAGGAGGCGAAGCTGGCACAGATCGAAAAGTCGGCGTTCCTCTCGCAGCTCCTCTCCTTTGACAAGATCGTGCGCTTCTCGGAGATCGTGGAGGACCGCTACGAGATCGACCGCGCATATTTCGCCGACGAGGCGGAGGCCCGGGCCTTCCGGGAGCGCTGCGCGGCGAAGGGATTCGACGACGCCGCCCAGGAACTCCTGCCAGAGCGCAAGCCCAGCCGGGGACGGCTCCCGCGGGAGTCGTTCACGGCGTCCCGGCCGCCCCAGAACCCGGTGCTGGATCCGTGGATCGTGGAGGAGCTGGGTCGACTGAGCCCCGGAGCGGTGACGGACGTGGAGGCGAGCCGGTCGAACCTGCATTACGTAATTCGGCTCCGGGGCTTCCGAAAGGGGCGGGATGTCGTATACTCCCAGGTGAAAGACGAGGTTTCGGAGAGCGTCCTGAAGGACCCTCCGGCCCCGCAGGACTACGCGAGATGGATGGAGAGGGAACGGGGGCGCAGCAAGGTGGAGTACGCCGAAGGCGCTTCGCGGAGAGAGAGAAGACAGGAACCTCCATAACCCAGAAAGTATGTATTTTTTGCATGAACTTTACGCCGCGTCGCGCGTCTAACTTATAGAATGACCAAGCTCATCCAGAAGACGATCTCCAAACCCTGCCACCCGAAGTTCCTCAACGAGGTGCGCGGACTCCTGGGCGAGACCCTCGCCGAGGTGCCGATCTCCCGTCGGGAAAAGGATCTCATCATCCTCGCCGTGGACGAGGCCGTCAGTTCCGTCGTCCAGTACGCCCGCTACAAGGGCTTTCAGAGCCAGGTCACCCTCACCGTCGACATCGACGACGTCCGCTTCAAGACGACCCTGGTCGATTCCCTGAACGTCTTCGAGCTGCGCGGAGGGCTGAGCGACATCCAGATGGCCGAAAGTCTCGCCCGAGAGAAGACCTACACGATGGGCGTCTTCCTCATCCGGCAGATCATGGACGAGATCAGCTACGTGTATCGGAAGGGCTTCCAGAACGAGCTGGAGCTGATCAAGTTCCTCTAGGCCACCTCTCGACTTGGCCTGCGCTCCCCGATATAGTCTTGCCGTGGCCTTCCTCGTTCCCGTGCTCACCCTGATCCTGGGCGCCGTCGCCGCCACGGCCGCGACCCTGTCCCGGGCTCGCCGGGAAGAGCGCCGGCGCGCGGAGGAGGGTCGGAAGCGACGCGACGAGGAGATCAACTCCCTCGTCGGGACCATGGCCAGCGGCATCGCCCATGAGATCCGCAACCCCCTCTCCACCCTCCGCATGAACCTCCAGCTGCTGCGCGAGGACTGGGAGAATCCCATTACCGAGCGGGAGCAGAAGGGCCGCAAGCGCATCGACGTCCTGCTCCGCGAAACCGAGCGCATGGAATCCGTCGTCTCGGATTTCGTCCGCTTCGCCGCCGGCCATGCCCTCCGATTGGAGCCGACCAACCTGAATGCGCTCACCGGGGAGCTGCTCGACTTCCTCGCTCCGCAGGCCGAGCGGGCGCATATCCGGCTCGTTCGAGACTTTGCCAAGGACCTGCCCCCGGTCCAGGTCGATCCTAATCTCATCCGCCAGGCCATCCTCAATCTCCTGGTCAACGCGCAGCAGGTCCTTCCCTCCGGGGGCGAAATCCGGATCCGCACCGCCGACAACGGCCAGTACGTCCGGCTCTCCGTCGCCGATAACGGCCCGGGGATTCCGTCGGAACACCGAGAGAAGATCTTCAATCTCTACTTCTCCACGAAGCCCGGCGGCACCGGGCTGGGGCTGCCGATGGTGAAGAAGATCGTCGAGGAGCATCAAGGCGTTATTGAGGTGGAAACCGAGCTTAAGAAGGGAACCACGTTCACGATATGCCTGAAAAAGTGAGCGTCCTCGTCCTGGACGACGACGGCCCCCACGCGGAGGCCGCCGCCGAAAGCCTCTCCCGCGCGGGCTACGAGTGCACGGTCGCCACGAGCGGCACCGAGGGGGCCCGGCTCCTGGAGAAGACCTCCTTCGACATCGTCCTGACCGACCTGGTCATGCGCGACCTCTCCGGCATCGAGATCGTTCGCAAGGTGAAGGCCTCGACCCCGGAGACGGAGGTCATCGTGATGACGGGGTACCCCTCCTATGAAACCGCGCTGGAAGCCATGGACGAAGGGGCCTACGACTACCTGAACAAGCCGATCGACCTCAACATCCTGAGGGCGAAGATTCGCAAGGCGCTCGAGAAACAGAAGCTGGTCCGATCGAACGTCGAACTGAAGCGCCAGCTGGACAAGAAATACGGGTTCGAGGGCATCATCGGCGGAAGCGAGCCGATGCAGAACGTCTTCGACACCCTCCGCCAGGTCTCCGCCTCCATGGCCACCGTGCTCATCCTCGGCGAGACCGGCACGGGCAAGGAGCTCGTCGCCCGCGCCATCCACGCGAACTCGACCCGGCGCGGCAACCGCTTCATGGCGCTCAACTGCGCCGCCCTCTCCGAAACCATCCTCGAAAGCGAGCTCTTCGGCCACGAGAAGGGCGCCTTCACGGGCGCGACCCAGCAGCGGAAGGGGCGCTTCGAATATGCCCACGGCGGCACGCTCTTCCTCGACGAGGTCGGCGACCTCCCCGCCGCCACCCAGGTCAAGCTCCTCCGGGTCATCGAGTACGGCGAAGTCTTCCGCGTCGGGTCCAACGAGCCCGTCAAGGTCGACGTCCGCCTGATCGCCGCGACCCACAAGGATCTTTCCGCCCTCATCCGAGAGGGCACCTTCCGGGAGGACCTTTATTATCGGCTCAAGGTGGTCACCATCGAACTGCCGCCCCTCCGGGAGCGCCTCGAGGACCTGCCCGTCCTGATCCAGGCCTTCGTCGACGAGTTCGCCCGAGGCCAGGGGAAGAAGTCGCCGGAGATCACGCCGGCGGCGATGGAGTTACTGTACAATTACGACTGGCCGGGCAACGTGCGCGAGCTGAGGAACTGCGTGGAGAGCATGGTCGTCCTGGACAAGGACGGGAAGATCGACGCCGAGGACGTCCCCCGCTTCGTCAAGCAGGCCGACGACGGGCAATCGACGGGCGGCGTCGGGGGCGTCAATCTCGAGGAAAAAGAGAAGGAAAGCATCCGAAAGGCCCTGGCCCTCTGCGAGGGAAACCGCGAGAAAGCCGCCAAGATGCTGGGCATCGGCGAGCGGACGTTGTATCGTAAGATCAAACGGTACGGATTCAACTGATGCCCCGATTCACGATCAGCCATCACACCGGGTCGAAGGACGGCGACCACTACGACCTCATGCTGGAATTCGGCGACGGGCTGCGCACGTGGCGCCTGGTCAACACGGCTTTCCAGGTCTTCCAGATCGCCCGCCAGATCAAGGATCATCGGAAGACCTACCTCGACTTCGAAGGGGAGATCTCCGGCGAACGCGGACGCGTGAAGATCTGGGATACCGGGAACTATTCGATCGACGAGTGGAAGGACGACCGCATTCAGGTCGCCCTGGTGGGCCGATCGCTCAAGACCCGGCTCCTCCTGACGCTCGGACCCAAGCACCCCGAGGACGCCGACCCCCGGTGGAACGTCGGGGACGCCACCCAGGAGATCCGGAAGGCGGCGGCCGCGCTCCTGCGCGGCGCCTCCCTCGATGACGCCCCCAACGAGGACCTCGTCGACCTGAGACGGGCCCTCGCCCACGAGGAGCGCAAGATCCTTTCTCTGGTGGACCAGTACACGCGCGGCGGGACGATCGACTGGTCTCACACGGACCTGGATCCCGATGTGCGCAAGCGCATCGACAAAGAACGGGTGCGCTGGCAGCATCCCTGGCTCGCGGCGGCGAAGGGCTATGCCGACAAACTGGGGGAGCTCACCGAGATCCTGCGCCAGTCCCGGCCCAAGCAAGCCTCATCGTAGCAGGCCGGGGGGACACCGGCCCTCCGCTCCCGGCAGGTCCAGCCCCAGGAGTTCCGCCACCGCCGGAGCGATGTCGACGAGCTTCATGCGCTCGATCAGGGCCCCGGGCTGGATCCCCGCCCCCTCCGCCACGAAGCCCGTCTCAAGCCCCGGCCGCGTCGGCAACTGCCCGTGGTTCCCCTTCACCGTCGGCGCGCTGGGCCCCAGGCGTTCGGTGATCGCAACGCCCTCCCCCGGTTCGACCGCGAAGGCGGCCTCGGGATTGTAGCCCAGGAGGTCGAGTTCGGGCCGTTCGAGCACGCGGTAGCCGGGCTGGCCGTCGATCGACGAGCCCGCCAGGAGGACCTCCCTCACCCGGGACAGATCCTTCGCGTCCTTCACGTAGATCGAGGCCGAGCCGCCGCTCGACCGGGTGAGGGCCCGCCACGACGTGACCTTCCCGCTGTCCGCCGCCAGGAGGCCCGCCTTGAGAAACAGGTCGTTGGGACTCACGTTCCGCGTGATCGACGTAAACCCGTGGTCCCCGACGACCAGGAACGCGGTCCGGGGCCCCAGTCCGGACTCCGCGATGGCCTTCCGGATGCGCGCAATGTTCTGGTCCTGGACGCGGACGGCGTCCCGGACGGCCGGCGCGTCCGGTCCGTCCTTGTGCTGGACCTCGTCAACATTGAGCAGATGGACGAACTGCAGATGGGGATGGTACTTCCGGAAGACGTAGGCCGCGGCGCGGGAGACGAAGCCGTCGATCGCGGCGCGATCCTCCGCGATCTTCTCCTGGGGGATGCCCACGCCCAGCGCCAGCTCCGCCAAGAGGCCCGGCGTCGCCGCTGCGGCCAGTCGCCGGACCGTGTCCTTCCCGTCCGGATCCCAGATCTCGCCGAGCACCCAGTCCGCCTGGGCTCCGACCGAGGTGGGCCAGTACGTAATGGCGACCTTGAGGCCCTTTTCGCGGGCCGCCTGCCACAGGGTGCGGACCCTGAGGTCCTTCTCAGTCCAGTACCAGTTCCGGGTCGATCCATGCTCCGTCCACGTCGTATTGGCATAGATCCCGTGCTTGGCGGGGCGGACCCCCGTCACGATGCTCGCGTGGGCGGGGTAGGTGGAACTGGGATAGACGCTCTCGACGGCCTTCGCCCGTGCCCCGCCGGACGCCATCGACGTCAAGGTCGGCGCCAGCTCGGCGTCGCCATAGAACCCGGGGCGCAGGCCGTCGATGGAAACGATGACGACATGCTCGCAGGGCTCCCCGGGTGCCGACTGCGTCACGCAGGCGCCCAGGAGCAGCAGGATCAGGAACACCGCCGCAGGATTTCGTCCGCGTCGCCGACCCACTGGACCTCCGGAAAGCGCTTGAGCCACATGACCTGGTGCCGCGCCAGCGTGTTGGTATTCCGATTGATCAGCCGTTCCATCTCGACGGCGTCGACCTTCCCCTCGATGAAGTCGATCACCTCCCGGTACCCCACGGCCCGCCGCCCCTCCAGGCTCCAGGGATGCCGTAGAAGCCCCTTCACCTCCTCGACGAGACCTTCCCGGAGCATCCGCTTGGTCCGCGCGGCGATCCGCTCCTTGATGTCCTCGCGGCGGAAGCCGAAGACGTCCGCCTCGAGGGTCGGGGCCCGGTCGAAGTGCGTGTGCTTCGAGCTGATCGGTTCGCCGGTCTTGCGATAGACCTCGACGGCCCGGACGAGGCGCTTCAGGTCATGGGGGTGGATCTTGGACGCCGCTCGAGGATCCACCCGCCGCAGCTCGTCGTACAGAGCGGGGCCCCCGATCGCGACCAGTTCCTGTCTCAGGGCCGGATCGGCCGGGGGCCCTTCGAAGAGCCCGTAGGCCAGCGTCTTGTAGTAGAGGGCCGTCCCGCCCACGAAAAGCGGCCTGGGGCAGTCCCGGAGGCACTCCCGGGCGTCCCGGACGAAGCGGCCGGCGTTGTAGCTCTCCGAGGGCTCGCAGATGTCCACCAGGCGGTAGGGGCGCCGGGGCTTCGCCGTCCCGATGTCCATCCCCCGATAGACCTTCATCGAGTCGATGGAAACCAGCTGGGCGCCCAGGCGGTCCGCCACCGCCTCCGCGGCGGCGTGCTTTCCGGAGGCGGTCTGCCCCAGGATGAACAGTGGGCGCGTCACGGGTGGATTATACTCGGATTCGACGCCTACTTTCGCGGGAGTTCGATGTCCACGCCGTCGATCGCGGGGGGGTGGCTGATGATTTCAAAAGTCCGCGAAGTCCACTTCTGGTCTCCCGACGTCAGCGCGATCTGGCAGTCCTTCGAGTCGATCTTCGGGACCACGAAGTCCAGGGCACCGATGGCTCCCTGATCCTTGAAGAGCACTCCCGAATTGCCTTCGACGCTGAGCGCGATCGTGACCTTCGCTGCCGGATCGCCCGCCGCCCACTCCAGCCGGAGCTTCGTGCCGCCCTTCACGCGGTCCGGAATCGCGGACTTGAGCTGCAGCTGGACGTCGGTCGCCGGCTTGACCGGAATCTCGATGGCCGTCTCGCCGGTCTCAATTTTGAAGTCCCGATCCGATGCATCGGCCAGCGGGCGGCCCTGGCCGTCCGTCGCGGAAATCCGGAGGCGGCACGACGAGCTGGTGATCCGGGGCAGCGTCCAGAGCAAGCCCTTTTCAAGCCGCGTGAGGTCCGTCACCGGCTTCCAGCTCCCTTCCTTGCCGGAGGCGTCGGAGAACTCGACTTTCACCTTCGCCAGATCCGCCGAGGTCTGGATCATGATCGGCCGGCTCGTGCCGCCGATCATGGATTCCCCCCCGCGGAAGTTGTTCAGGCGAAGGCCTTCCATCTTCCCCAGGACCTGGAATCGGAAATGGTTCGAGTCGTACTCGCGCTTCTTGGCGTCGCGGACGAGGATGCGGACCTGGTATTCGCCCGGCTTGGCCGGCGCCTTGAACGTGAAGGACGTCTCCTTCACCTCGGCCAGCGGCGTCCAGACGAGCCCGCCGTCGGACAGCTCCAGCCGGAGCTCCTCGGCCGACTTCAGGATGCTCTTCGGCTCGATGACCGCCGCCACGAGGCCTCCCGGCTCGACCGAGGCGTTGGCGATGATTCGCACAGGCTCCAGGCCCGTCATCGCGTCGAACGTGATCACGTTCGAGCTGACGGGACGGTTGGCGGCGTCCTTGGCGGAGGCTCGGATCTGGTAACGGCCTTCCTCGGCGGGCAGAGTGACCCGGGTCTGGGCCGGCCCCAAGGCCGAGTAGAAGGCCCAGGTCTTGCCGCCATCCCGGGAAAGCTCGAGGGTCGCCTCCATCACCGTGTGATCGGGCGACGACCACGACAGCGGCGCGATGGTCCCCGCAACCAGCGGACGGCCGTCCTCGATCCCCCGAAGCGTGAGGCTGGGCGCAGGCACGTCGCCGGGATCGAAGTCTCCGCTTACGTCCTCCGCTTCGTTTCCCGCCTCGTCGACCGCGATCACCCGAAGGCGGACCTTCTTTCCCTGAAACAGCAGGGAGCGAAGATCCGCCCGCCCGGCGTTGTTGTGACGCGGAACGGCCACGAACCAGGTCCGCCCGCCATCGGTCGAATACTCGATCCGGATCACGATCCGTTCCACCGGCGAGAGCTTGTCGGTGGCCACCCACTCGATCTCCCACGACGGATTGAGCCAGGTCCTCCCGCCCTCCGGCAGCAGGAAGCTCCGGAGCGAGATCTCGGGTTTCGTGGCGTCGTACATCGTGACCATGTCGGGCCGGGGATTGCGCTCGGCATCGGCCGAGGCATGGCCCGCGCCGTCGTGCGCGACGAGGATCAGGCCCCAGCTGCCCTCGGCGGGCAACTCCGCCTCCAGGGTCCCTTCCGCGTTCTTCGACTCCGCCAGCAGCTTGTAGGTCCCCTTCTCCGTGAGCACGCGACCGTGCAGGGCGACCTTGTCCACGCCCGAGGTCAGATCTGTCGCCTTGTACTTGACCGCGATCCTCGGCGTCCGCGTGACCAGCGGCGGCCGCTCGACGATTCCCACGATCGGCAGGTCGTTGTCGATCGTGAACATCTGCGCGCTCTCGACCTGTCCGCGGTTGCCGAAGCGGTCGACGCAGACCAGACGTACCTTGTGCCGGGCGCCGCTGGCGTTGGGCACGCTCCAGCGATAGGACCCCTTGAGCGAATCCAGGTTCGTGCCGACCAGATTCCAGCTCTTTCCCCCGTCGGGCGAGTGGTAGATCGACATGCCCTTGGGATCCGGATTGGCCTCGGTCATCTTCCAGCTGATGTCGGCGGCCGCACCGGCCATGACGACGGGGCCGTCGTTGAAGCTCGTCAGCTCCAGCTGGGGCGGCAGCGAGTCGATGATCAGGGTCAGCTGAGGCTCGGTATCCTTGTCCGGAGCCTTCTGGGCGAAATCGCCCTGGAGCCCCGCTTCCGTCGCGCAGGTGATGTAGATTCCGTATTTCCCGTCCGTCTTGGCGAAGGAGAACGGAGGTTCCAGGTCGGGATCGTCGCCGTACTTGGCCCATTCCTTGACGCCTTCGGCACGGTAGTACAGGGAGACCGACTTGATCGGCAGGCTTCCGCGGTTCCGGATCTCGTAGGCGATCGGAACCGCCGCGGCGTTGGAGCGGTCGGGTCCCGTGGCGCGGGCCTCCGGAACGCTGCCGTCGATCCCGAAACGCTCGCTGACGACTTCCCGCACGTTCCCGGCGAAGTCGGCGGCGACGATCTTGAGCCTGCAATCGGGGAGCGAGGCCCGCGGCGGCGTCCAGGAATAGAGACCGTCATTCTTCAGTCCCTTGCCGATGTCCTTCCAGGTCTTTCCGCCGTCATCGGACCAGGAAAGCGCGATCCCGTTGGCGGGCATGTCGATATTGTCCTTCGCGGTCCACTGCACGTTCATCGCGACGCCCCCTAGATAGCCGGGCGGCTTCGGCGAAATGAGCCTGACCTCGGGCTTGGTGCGGTCGAGCGTCAGCGAGAATAAGGGCGGCATGCCGGGCAGGGGCGAAGGGTTCGCGTTCCCCATCTTGTCCTCGCCGACCAGCTTGAGCCCGTAGATCCCGTCCAGATCGGTGAAGAAGAATGGCGATTTGAGCCCCGGATCGTCGCCGTAGAGCTTCCAGGTCTGCCCGCCGTCCCGCGTCGTCCAGAGCGACACGCGCTTCAGCCCCGAGCCTCCGAGGTCGCCGCCGGTCCACTCGATCTTGACGGGGACCTCGTTGGCGGTCATCGGCCCGCTGATCCGGAGCTCGGGCGGCAGGCCGTCGACGATGAAGTCGGCGTCAGACATGTCGCTTGCGACGTTGCCCGCCAGGTCCCGGGCGACGACCTTGACACGGCAGGTCATGCTGGAGAGCGCCGCCGGGATATCCCAGTGATACTTGCCCGTATTGGGCACGTTCTGCGCGACGGGAATCCAGGTGTCCTTCCCCGTCGACACCTCGATCGTGATCCCCTTGGTCTGGTCGAGGTTGGCATCCGCCGCCGCCCACTGGATGAGGGTCGAGCGGGCCGACCCGAAAATCTCGCCCCCATTGGGCGCGAGCACCTCGACGACCGGCGGCTGGGTGTCGACCACGACCGTCTTCTCGGGAGCATCGCCCGTCTTGGGGGTCACGTCTCGGCGGCCGTCCTCCCCCACGGGGACCAGCTGGAATCCATAGCGTCCATCGCGGGGAGCAAGGAAGGCGGCGCCGGGCTTGGTCGGGTCTACCTCCCCGTGATTGACCCAGGTCTGGCCGGCGTCGGCGCTGACCCAGAGCTCCAGGCCCTTCTTCCCCGACAGACGGGAGCGATCGATCGGGACTTCGACGAAGCGCTTCGAGGAGTAGCTTTCGTGAGCGGCGACGGCGGGCGGATCCTGGACGGCGGCGACGGCCTCGAGGGTCCTCCCGGCGAGCGTCAGAAGGACCGCCGCGGCCAGGGATCCCCTCGGGAACGTCATAAGTTCCTCTTCACGTACTCGAATGCGTTCTCGAAGAACTTGAGGCCGTCGGGCCGCAGGTCCCCCCCTCTCCGCGTCCATTGCGGATGATTGGTCGCATCCTGGAACCGCTCCGGATGCGGCATGAGGCCGAGGACCCGGCCGGTCGGGTCGCAAATTCCGGCGACGGAAGACGTCGACCCGTTGGGATTCCAGGGGTATCCGGCTTCGCGGCCCTCGGAGTCCACGTACTTGAGGACCAGCTGCCCCCCCTGCTCCCACCGTTTCATCGCCTGCGCGTCGCCCGGGAGGAACTTC